>CAJTZB010000054.1 GCA_910583815.1 uncultured Lachnospiraceae bacterium | reverse complement strand
CTCCTGCATTTACTGCCTTTGTAACCGCACGCTTTTCGTAGCCTGCATAGCGGAACTGCTTATATTTTTCGCGCTCCTGCGTATCAGCTTTTGCCGCAGCCTGAACTGCTGTGGCAGCCTGCGCTGCCGGCTGTTCCTGTGTTCCGATTCCTTTTTGCAGGATGGAATTGAGCTGGTTTAAAATTGCTTCATGGTCTTCTGCCCCTTCGTCCGCAGAAGCAAGGATATTCTGCAAATAGCCTTCTAACGCATCCAACCCCTTAAATAATACGTCTACGAGTTCAGCAGTCACGGACATTTTGCCGTTTCTGATTTCGGAAAACACATTTTCCATATTATGGGTCAACTTCTGCATTCTGCGGTAACCCATCGTACCTGCCATTCCTTTTAACGAATGTGCAGCACGGAAAATTTCATTGATTGTTTCCGAGTTTTCCGGCTCTTTTTCCAAAATAAGCAGCTGCTCATTCAGGCTCTGCAGATGCTCTTTTGTTTCATCAATAAAAATTTCAAGATATTGGCTAACATCCATACTACTATACCCCCATGTTCTTTATAATTTCTTCTGCAATCTGTTCCAATGGTCTGACTGCATCCACAAGACCAGCTTCGTAGACTACTTTCGGCATACCATACACAGTGGAAGTCTGTTCGTCCTGGGCAATTACAAAAATATTGTTTCGTTCGTTTAACTGCCGTATTCCCATTGTGCCGTCGCCACCCATACCCGTCAGGACAACACAGATAATATCTTCAAAATCCAACTCTGCAATAGACTCCAGCATAATATCTGCGCACGGCTTCAAACCATTTCTTGCCGCCTCTTCAGTATTGATGTCAATCACATAATCTGACGCTCTTTTCCGGATGCGCATCTGGCTTCCGCCCTTTGCAAGATAGACAACACCTTTCTCCAGCTTTTCGCCTCCCTGCGCCTCTACGACTTTTACAGGACTAAGCTCATCCAGCCTTGCCGCAAGTGACTTTGTAAAGCCTTCCGACATATGCTGCACAATAACTACAGGCGCGTTCAGGTTTTTGGGAAGCTTGCAGATTACCTGCTGCAATGCCTTTGGGCCTCCGGTAGAAGATGCAATTGCTATCAGCCTCTTTGCCGGACCGGATACGGTTTTATGCGGCTTCCTTGGCTGAAATCCCTCTGCCAAAATCGCACGCGGATTCATTGGCGAAACAAAACCAGGTTTTCCTGCCGTTGCTGTTCTTGCCGGTTTTGTTCCTAATGCTGTCTTTCCCGGCTCCTTGCCATCCTCCGTTTCTGTTTTCCTAATACCGGAAAGCGAATCTTCCATCGCACCTGTTGCATAGGAAAGCTTTTCAAGAAGGCATTTTTTAAAACTGTCGCTCATGGCATTGACAAAGCTGTCCGGTTTTGTCACATAGTCAAATGCCCCTAGCTCCAGTGCCCGGATAGTATCTTTTGCTCCGGCAACTGCCACTGTACTGACAATAATTACTCTGACTTTGAGCTTCTGCTTTTCCAGAGCCTCCAAAAACTCAATACCGTTCATTTTTGGCATATTGATATCAAGCACGACAGCATCATAATGCTTATCGCCTCTTGTCACATAGTCGAATGCTTCCAGACCGTTTGTTGCTACATCTATTACCTGAAATCTATCGTCTGAGTTAATTATATCAGATTCCACCCTTCTCATAAGTGCAGAGTCATCAACAATCAGAATATTCTTTTTTCCCATGCTCACCCTCCGTCTCTGTACAGCTTTTTACGCTCTTCTTGAAATATATAACAAATCAGAACTTTCCTCCGAACCGCAGAAATATCAATATATTCCACTCTGTTTTCATAGACTTCCTGTCTGCTTTTGGTTGGCTGGGAAGAAATCAGCCTGGCAAGCAGCAATGGGAGTTCGCTTCTTATCTGAGCCGGCAAATCCGGACGAAGCAGCAAAAATTCGCCCATCTGCCACGGCAGCACAGAGTTAAAACGCATTCCTCCGCCGCTGATGTCTAAAACCGTTCCGTCAAAAAATTCGGCATTTTCTTCAAATTGTTCCCACAGAAGCAGTCTCTCTTCTTCCGTACCACATTCCATTAGACTTGCATACTGCTCTTTTTGTTCTGCTGTCAGAACCGCATAAGTCAATGGAATAATACATCCCATACGGTAAAACCGCCTTCGCTCATACTTTTCCATTTCAGACGCCAGCTTAACAGCCGTAGTCGGCTGCTGCATGCTCTGTTCCAAAACAACTGCCCTGCACCGGTACAGCCCTTTCGTGGTATAAAATGTCAGAAGATATTCGTCCCCACTGCTCATCCCGATATGCTGCCCTTTATAGATTGGTACTGCAATCTGTGCTACATACTCTTCTGTCCATTGCATAAATTGGCTTGTATAAGTCGGCTGCTCTTCTTTTACAGAAACTTTTCCGTGTTTTGTAAGACACAATTCTATTTTATTGCCGGTGGTAATAAACTTTTGCGACATACACCCTTCTCTTCTCCTTTGTGCTCCATGCCACTTATCTTACTGAAACTATATGCAGGACACTAGGTTGATGCCTTTTTATTTTTCATTTTAGCCCGAATCAGATTGGAAAACAGGCGTGAAAGCCCACCATGTTCTGTTTCCTGCAAATCATCTACTTCCAACAGCCTTCTTGTTATGCTCTGAAACGCTTTTGCCGATGGTGCACTTGGACGGCTTACCGAAATCGGCACCTGCCGCATGACCGCTTTTGACATCTGATCATCCAATGGCACAATTCCCATATAGTCAAGCGGAATATTTAAAAACTTATTTACGACAACGTTCATTTTTTCATACAGGTTCTGGCCCTCTGCTTCGCTTTTGACACGGTTGGCAATCATGCGGATTCTTGTCTCTGTCTTTTCAAAACCTGCCTTTCGGTTCAGTGCCTTTAAAAGCGCATAAGCATCTGTAATCGAAGTCGGCTCCGGTGTAGCAACCAACAGGACTTCTTCACTTGCCACTACAAATTCCAAAACACTGTCAGAGATTCCGGCGCCCGTATCTACAATAATCACATCCGTATTCTGGTCAAGTTCGCCCAATTTCTTAATTAGGTACATAACCTGTTCTCTGCTCATCTTCGCCAGTTCCTGTACGCCCGAACCGCCCGAAATAAACGATACATTTTCAGGCCCTTCTGTCACAATACCTTTTAAATCCATGCCGTGGAACATCAAATCCGCCATATTGTACTGTGGCCGGATTCCCAGCATGACCTCAATATTTGCCAGACCAAAATCTGCATCAAATACTACAACTCTTTTCCCCATGCGGCTCATTTGAATTGCCAAATTGATAGAAATACTTGTTTTTCCGACACCGCCTTTTCCGCTTGTAACAGTAATGACTCTGACATTGGATTTCGGTTCCGCCTGCTGCATTATTTTTCTAAGATGTTCTGCCTGATCCATTACTTGCCACCCCCCAACAGCTGTTTTGCAATGCTCTGTGGGTTAATCTGAGCAATATCATCTGGCACATTCTGTCCAAAAGTAGTATAAGATAATGGTGCCTCTGTCAGCATACGGACATTAAATATATTCCCGATAGCCCCTGTTTCATCTAGCTTTGTAAATATAAGGTTATAGTTTGTAATTTCTGAATACGCTTCTGTAATTTTTATTAAATCTCTGTACTTTGTCGTTACACTAAGCACAAGAAAAATCTCCCTTTTTTCTTCCGGAACTGCATGAAGCAAGCACTCCATATCGTCCCTCTGTTCTTTGTTTTTATGAGAACGGCCCGCTGTGTCTACCAAGACAATATCATAACTGCTGAAGTCCTCTACTGCTTCCTTTAATTCTTCTTCGGAATAAATAACCCGAAGCGGAATATTCAGAATATTGGCATACGAACGAAGCTGGTCCACAGCCGCAATGCGGTAAGTATCCGCCGTAAACATTGCCACTTTCGCTTTTCTGTTTATTTTTAATGTAGAAGCCAGTTTCGCAATTGTTGTTGTCTTGCCAACACCAGTCGGTCCGATAAAAAACACAAACTTTGTATTTCCCTCTTCAAACTCAAGAGGTTTCGTCTGGCCAAGCTTTAACACAAGCTTTTGATAAATACCTGACAAAATATTATCTACAGAAGTATCCGGTTTCAGAGAATGCTCAATTTCTGCTATCACTTTATTCGCATAGACTTCTTCCACTTCATTGTCAATCATCTGATTATAGATCATACGGACACATGCCATTGTTTTTGTCATTTCTTCTGGTTCTTTTTCTTCCTTTTCTGCCGGGGCAGGAGCAGCAGTCTGCTCTTTTAACTGCTTTTCCAGCATTGTCTGAAGACTGTCCAGTTTCTGTTCAATTGCAGAAGAATGCTCCGTCTCCTTTGGCAGCCGTATGTCCAGCAGGCTCTGCGGCATTGTTTCCGGATATGCCGGCCTAAGAGGTTCTCTTTCATATGTCTCATCTCGGTCTACAGCCGCAGTCACTTCCACAACCGGCTTCTTAAACAGACGGTAAATTCCCTTTGGCTTTATGGATTTAATATGTGTAATAATAACATCTTTCCCAAGCTCCTGCTTTGCAAGCTGCAGTGCCTCCTGCTCTGAGGCTGCCTGAAATTTTTTAATTAACATACTGGTTGCCATGCCTTTCCGCACCTGCGGCACTTAAAACCGCAAAGTACATTCTCTTATTAGGATTGGGGTGTCAAAAGCCCCTTTGGGCCATACCGGACACAAATATGTGTGTTTGCAAGCAAACTTGCAGCAATTTCTTATGCTGTTACCATTCCCACGGACTGAAGCTCTACATTGGATTCGATTTCATTATAAGAAATTACAATCAAATCCTTAAAGTATTCTTTTGTCATGCGCTTAAAATACATGCGTACGATAGGGGAAGTAATAATAATTGGATTGTTCCCCAGATTTTCTAATTTCTCCACTTCATCTTTGACAGACTGCATTACCCTTTGATTCTTTTCCGGATCAATTGCAATATACGACCCTTGCTCTGTCTGTTTAACAGAAGACATGATCTCCTGCTCAATTTTCGGATCCAAAGTAACTACGCTTGTCGTCATATTGATTGGAAAATATTTATTGGAAATAAAACGCTTAATGCTTGGGCTCTGTCTTACATATTCTGTAAGTACATCGGTATCTCTTGTCGTTGGTGCATAGTCTGCAAGCGTTTCAAAAATCGTAACAAGGTCACGGATGGAAATTCCCTCACGCAGCAGGTTCTGTAGCACCTTCTGAATTTCACCGATTCCAAGCAGCTTCGGCATCAGTTCTGTCACAAGAGCCGCATTATGCTCCTGAATATTATTAATCAGGTTCTGTACATCCTGTCTGGTCAGCAGCTCATCCAGATGTTCTTTGACAACTTCAGTAATATGCGTTGCAATGATTGAAGGCGGATCTACTACCGTATAGCCAAATGACTCTGCACGTTCCCTCTGACTCTCTGTAATCCAAAGTGCCGGCAGATGGAACGAAGGCTCAAATGTCGGAATACCGGTAATCTCTTCTTCCACATGCCCAGGATTCATTGCCATATAGTGGTCAAATAAAATTTCTCCTTCACTGACCTGAATGCCTTTGATTTTAATGACATATTGGTTTGGATTCAGCTGAATGTTATCACGCATTCGGATAGTAGGAACAACACAGCCATATTCCAATGCAATCTGCCGCCTGATCAGTACGACTCGGTCAAGCAAGTCACCGCCCTGATTGACGTCAGCAAGCGGAATAATACCATAACCAAATTCCAGTTCAATGGAGTCCACCTGCAAAAGCGAGACGACATTTTCCGGTTTTCTGATTTCCTCCGCCGAGCTGTCCACTTCCGAAACTTCTTCCTTTACTGCTTCTATCTCTATCTTGCTCTGGATGGAACGCCCAACCATCAGGAACACTACTCCATAAGCGACAAAAATCAGCGTCGGGAGCTTTGTAAACAGCCCAAGAAAGGCGAGCCCGGCACCAACCATGTACATTACTTTTGGAATTGAAAACAGCTGACCAATTAACAAATCTCCAATATCAGCTTCTTTGGAGACCTTTGTAACCATAATACCTGTGGATAACGACATCATCAAAGACGGTATCTGAGACACCAGTCCGTCTCCGATTGTCAACATTGCATATTTTTCCAGTGCCTCTCCGATTGGAAGACCACCACGGAAAGAACCCATCAGCATTCCGCCAACAAGGTTAACAATTGTAATCAGGAGGCCCGCAGTCGCATCCCCCTTTACGTATTTTGTAGCACCGTCCATAGCACCAAAGAAGCTTGACTCATCTTGAATCTTCTGCCGCCTCTCCTGCGCTTCTTTATCTGTTATGGCACCTGTATTCAAATCCGCATCAATGGACATCTGTTTTCCTGGCATCGCATCCAAGGTAAAACGCGCTGTTACTTCCGATACACGTTCCGAACCTTTGTTGATAACCATAAACTGCACGAGTATCAAAATAAGAAATACGATGATACCAACAATCATATCACCGCCACCAACAAACGCACCAAACGCTTCTACGACACCACCTGCATAGCCCTCTGTCAAAATATTTCTTGTAGAAGAAATATTCAGGGAAATACGGAATACTGTCGTAAAAAGAAGAATAGACGGAAATGTAGACATATTTAACACTTCCTGCGAAAACAGAGCATTAAACAGAATAATCATGGAAACGGAAATATTCAGTGCCATCAGCACATCAAGAAGGCCCGTTGGAATCGGAACAAGCATGAACACAATTGCTGCTAAAACATAAATACCAATCATCAAATCTGCCTTCTTCATTGCCTGTTCCCTCCTTTCTGTCTTACTGGTTCTTTAACTGATATACATAAGCAAGCACTTCCGCTGTCATTTGGTAAAGCTCCGGCGGAATCTCACTGTCCAAATCAACATTATAGTAGAGCATTCGTGCAAGCGGCTTATTTTCCACAATCGGTACATTGTATTCTTTTGCCGCCTCTTTAATTTTCTGTGCCAGATAATCGGCACCTTTTGCAGTCAGCACCGGTGCAGCTGCCTTTTCCTTGTCATAACGGATGGCACATGCAAAATGTGTCGGGTTTGTAATAACAACATCCGCATCCGGCATGCTCTGCATCATACGGCGCATAGAAGCTTCCCTCATTTTGGACTTAATACGCCCTTTAATCTGTGGGTCGCCTTCCTGCTGTTTATATTCGTCCTTTACTTCCTGTTTGGACATCTTCATGTCCTTTTTAAATTTCAGTTTCTGGTAAATATAATCTGCAAGGCCCATAATAAAATAAAAGGCACTGATTTTAATCCCCATGTCAATCACAAGGTTGCCAATCAGAGAAACTGCCTGTAATAAGCCAAGCTCATATAAAATTGCCAGTTTATCTACTTCCCCTTTTAAGGTAGTATAAGCCAGATAAAAAATAATACCAATTTTAGCAATAGACTTAATAAGCTCGAACAGCTTATCCTTGGAAAGTATTTTCTTAAATCCGCTGATCGGATTCATGCGGTTGAACTTTGGCTGCAGAGGTTTTCCCGTTACCTTCCATTTCACTTGAAAAACATTCATTGCAATTGCCGGAACCATCGCAAAAACAAATACCGGAAGCAACATAAGCAGGATATTGACCATCGCATTCTGAATAATCGCGCCGCCTATATTTATTGTAGCAAGGTCCGTTGCATATATGCCAATATAGGAATAGCTCTCATAAAATGTGAGCAGCAGCCGGTTCCCAATAAATCCGACAAACAGCTTGATTGCAAGAAACAATGCAAGCAGCATAGCAGCCGTAATCAGTTCCTGGCTTCTTGCTACCTGTCCTTCTTTTCTTGCATCCTGAAGACGTTTTGTGGTCGCATCTTCTGTTTTTTCGCCACCACCGCCGCTGTCTGCAAAAAACTGCAGGTTCATGGAATACATGCCTCGCCTATTCTGGCGCAGCAGCCTGTCTTCTGATATAGCCCTATCATAAAACTGCCTTCTGTACATACCGTATTCCACCTTACCCCTGCGGCATCAGATACGCAGCCGCCATGCGCAGCATTTCCATCATTTTTTCAAATATAATATCTGAAATTCCTGGAAGAATCAGCATCATCAGCGTCAGTACTGCCAATCCGACAAAAATTTTCAGCTGAAAACCAACTACAAACATATTAAGCTGTGGCGACGCTTTCGCCAAAATTGCAAGCACTGCATTTACTACAAGCAAGGCCGCAAAAATCGGAAGAACAATCCGAAATGCAAGCACCATGTAATCCAGCAAAAATCCGAGATACCCTTCATATAGCAACGGTGATAAAGATACCTTGCCAACCGGTATCAGTATAAAGGAGTCAAATACCGCACGCAGAATATACAGATGAAGGTTAGTTGCTACCATAGTCAGCATGACTGCATAGTTTAAAATATTGCTTGATACCGTAACCTGCATACGGCTTGATGGGTCCATCGTCATTGCCATAGAAAAACCAACTTCTGTGTCAATCAGCTGCCCTGCAAACTGCAGAATCAAATAGGCAAAATTGGCAAACAGACCAAGCAGCATTCCGGCAATCGCCTCAAGTATTACAAGCCCTGCATAACCAATTACACCGGCATACTCCAAAGTTTCATACGGCAGCACAAAATATATTACCAAGGCGGTTGCCATAGAAAGCAGCAGTTTTGCCCTTTGTGGTATGTTAGAAAGCCCAAAAAAAGGAGCCGTATGGACAAAACCCGCAATCCTCACGACAACAGCCAGATAAAATTCCAGATGCTCTACTGTAAATGCCATAATGATACTCGTCCTGTCCTAACTTAAGTAGCGCTGAAACTGAAGCAGTTCTATCATGTACTCTTTCAGATTCGTCATAATCCAGTTTCCTGCAATAATAATGGTAATAAAAATTGCCAGCAGCTTTGGTACAAAGGTCAGCGTCTGCTCCTGAATTGAGGTAACTGTCTGGAGAATACTGATAACCAAACCAACTGCCAGAGATACCAAAAGCATTGGCGCCGATACCTTAATAATCAATACTAATGTCTGTGTAAAAATATCTATAATTACATTCTCTGTCACCTACATACACCGCCCTTTCCGCTTTACGTAAAGGTATCCAACAGGTTTCCAATCACTAAAGACCAACCATCTGCTACAATAAAAAGCAGAATCTTAAACGGCGTAGAAATAACCGTAGGCGGAAGCATCATCATACCCATAGACATGAGAGTAGAGGACACAACCATGTCAATTACAATAAACGGAATATAAATAATAAAGCCACAGTAAAATGCAATCCGCAGCTCACTGATAATAAATGCCGGAATCAAAACATAGGTCGGTATATCATCCAAAGATTCCACCGACTCAATCCCGGCAATATCACAAAACAGCGTTAAATCGCTTTCATTCCGGATCTGCCCGAACATAAAATTACGTAATGGCTCGACTCCCCTCTCCAGTGCCTCATCCATTGTAATCTCGTTTGCAGAAAGCGGCTCAATAGCTTCTGTATTGATTGTGCTGAATGTTGGCGACATAATAAACAATGTCAAAAACAGCGCCAAACCAATTAGTACCTGATTAGGCGGTGTTGTCTGCATTCCGAGCGCCGCCCTGACAAAATGCAGTACAATCAGAATACGCGTAAATGAAGTCAGCAGAATCAAAATTGATGGCGCCAACGAAATTACCGTAATTAAGATTAAAATCTGTAAAGTAGATGCCAATCCATTTTCTGCATCGCTTTTAAGCGAAATATCAATATCCCCTATCGAGGCGTTGATGTCCAGCCCTTCCGACTCCGTTTCGGAAGATGTTGCATATACCGTTTCCGGAGTAACACAAAGAAAGGTCAACATCAGCAGAACTGCAAAAATTACAAAGCAAGCACAATGTTTGTAATTTTTTAACTGTCGTATTCTGTCCATTCTATCAACCTTTTCTTGTCTCAATACTATTCTCTTTTTTATCAGTTTCATCCGTCTGCCGTTCCTTATGAAGCGAAGAAAGAATATCTCGAAAACTTTTTATAGAAGTCTCTTCGGTTCTTTCAAAACGGCAAATCTCCTCTTCGGCCAATTCCGTAATATATCTGACAGAATCTTTAGAAACCGCAATTACAACATATTTATCCCCCATGCGGACTAACTGCAGATATTTATTCTGTGCTATGGCATATGTCTCAACTGTCTCAAAGTTACCTTTTTTTTTCTGTTTTATCTGTCTGCCCGCAACAAACTTCGTTGTATAATAGCATATGACAAGCACAAGAATAAAAAGCACAATCAAAACAAGCAATTCTGCAAGGCTCTTCAGAGTTCCGGCTCCTGGCATAAGAATCAGCCTACTGCCTTACGGACAGCTTCCAATACACGATCCGCCTGGAACGGCTTTACGATAAAATCCTTTGCACCGGACTGGATAGATTCAATTACCATTGCCTGCTGACCCATAGCAGAACACATAATAATATTGGCGCCTGGATCTTTTGCACGAATTTCCTTCAGTGCCTGAATGCCGTCTTTTTCCGGCATCGTAATATCCATCATAACAAGATCAGGCTTTACTTCCATATACTTATCTACTGCTATCTGTCCATTTTCTGCCTCCCCGGCGATGTTGTAACCATTTTTTGTCAGAATGTCTTTGATCATCATTCTCATAAATGCTGCATCGTCACAAATTAAAATATTTTTTGCCATAATCAGGGTTCTCCTATCTTTCCATTCTTAAAATAAAACAACTCTATAGAAACAGGGCTACTTCACAACATCGGTAATACGGATACCGAATGCTTCTGCAATAACCACTACTTCTCCCTTTGCAACATACTTTCCGTTTACAAGCACATCAATTGGTTCACCTGCCAACCGATTCAGTTCCACAACAGTGCCCGGAGCAAAATCCAGAATTTCACGAATAGACTTGCTTGTTCTTCCAAGTTCTACTGTGACCTCAAGCGGAACATCAAGCAGCAGATTGATATTCTCCTGCTGCAGCAATGGGCTCTGCATTTGCATAAACGGCTGAAACTGCGCCGGAGCTACATTGATATCCTGTGTCGGCGGCATATACATCTGCGGCGGATAACCCTGCGGCATCATAGGCATTCCCTGTGGAACCGCTTGCATTCCCTGCGGATAACCTTGTGGCATCATAGGCATTCCCTGTGGGACCGCTTGCGTTCCCTGTGGGGCTGCCTGCATTCCTTGCGAAGCTGCCTGCTGCATGGATGGCGCAGGCTGTGGTGCAGGTTCTGGCTGTGGCGCAGGTTCCGGTACAGCAGTACTCTGCTCTCCCTTTGTAAACTTCTGATACAGATCCTTTGCAAACTCCACCGGATACAGCTGCATCAGCTCACTGTCAACCAAAGTGCCAATTTCCATGCGGAACGCTACTTTTACAAACTCATGTGCCAAAAAAGGAGCAATTTTCCCTGCATCTTCCACTGTATTGACATCAATGACACTCGCATCTGGCGGGCTAATATCCACTTTTGTCTCAAGCATAGAAGAAATGGAAGTTGATGCCGAACCCATCATCTGGTTCATCGCTTCTCCGATAGCACTTAAATGGAGTTCTGAAACCTCTCCCCCATCATTAGAGCCGTCTCCTCCCATCATAAGGTCTGCAATAATTTTTACATCCCTTTCTTTTAAGATAAGGATATTGCTTCCGTCCAGCCCTTCTTTATATCGAATCTGTATAAAGATACATGGCTTGTCATAGCTCTCAACCAATCGGTCCCATGTTGTAACTGTAACCTTTGGCGTGGAAATGTCTACTTTTTGGTTTACCAAGGTAGACAACGTTGTCGCCGAGGTTCCCATGCTGATATTGGATATTTCGCCAATCGCATCTGACTCCTCTAGAGATAGCAGGCTAGAATAATCTGCAGACGAAGCGGTTTCTGTATCATCGTCCGTGGTATTGAACAATGCATTGATTTCTTCCTGCGATAATAAACCGTCCATATATCCGCTACTCCTCCCTAATTATTGATGATATTTTTACTGCATAAGAATCAGAAGCTTCTCCCGGCAAAGCAGTAAATTTAAAAATATTCCCGACATAAACCTTTAACTCATCCTCGACCTTTGTATCAAGCTTGATAATATCTCCGCGCTGCATATTTATGTAGTCGTTTACCGAAATTACACTTCTTCCAAGGACTGCCTTGATTGGGATTCTCGCTTTGGAAATTGTAACTTCAATAAATTCCTTATAGCTCTCGTCATTTTTATCCTTCATTGTGGAATACCAATATTTCGTATTCAAACGATCAATGACCGGCTCTACACAGGCATATGGGATGCAGACATTCATCATTCCTTCTACATTGCCAATCCTTAAGTTCATGGAAATCAAAGCAACCATTTCATTTGGAGAAATAATCTGCGCAAACTGAGAATTGGTCTCTATCCTTGTAAAACGAGGAGACAGTTTCACAACGTTCTCCCAAGGGTCCTGAAGCAAATTGGTAACAACCGTATAAATCCGCTCCAAAATAACCAGCTCAATTTCCGTGAAATCGCGTACTTTATCTAATGGAAGCCCTGCCCCTCCTAACATTCGGTCTACCATTGCATAGCCCAGATTGTTAGACAGATCAATAATGATGTTTCCCTCTAAAGGAGAAAAATCAATCATTCCAAGCAGTACCGGGTTAGAGAGCGCATTTGCGAATTCGGAATAAATAACTGCTTCAGAATTCATTACCTCTACCTGCACACTCGTCCTCAGATAGCCAGGCAGATGGGTGGAAAGCAGTCTGCCGTAATTCTCGAAGATAATTTCAAGTGTACGCAGATGCTCCAGAGAAAACTTGGATGGCCGGGAAAAGTCGTAGATTTTTACCTGCTTTTCGTTCGTATCCTTAAGCTCTTCCGCATCTATCTCGCCGCTGCTAAAGGCTTTCAGCAAATCATCTATCTCTTTTTGAGATAAGACATCTCCCATAACTACTCCTCCCAGACATTGTATTGCACCTACATTATAACATAAGCTTTCTATAAAATCATCAAAATATTATATTATTCGTAACTCATATTCAGAGAAACATTTACCAAGAAATCAACCGATTCAAAGTAAGTACGTAAAGATGCAACAACATTTTTCGTAATGGTGTCTTTGCTCACTGCAAGCTCATCTGGCGTATACTTAGAAACTTCATCCATGACAATGCTCTTGATCATTTCCTCATGCTCCGGAAGCTTTTCAGAAATACTCTTATAATCCTTCGCCTTGGAATTCAGTACAAGCGTAACAGAAACCTGCGCATAATGCCTCTTTGAACTCGTTTCTCCTTCTGGTTTCCTTAAGTTTACTGTCAGAGGAGCCGACAGTGCATAAGGAACTCTGTCTTTGAACGGAACCTCAGCGTAGTCACTTGCATCTGGATTTTCAAGCTCTAAATCAATAATGCTGACAATCTTCTGAATTAACGCATCTGTCCGCTGTGCCTTTGGCACAATCGTAAACAGCAAGATAACAGATAACGTAATATTTACAAGCGTAGCAGCCAGAATAACAATAGCCAGTATATTCTTTTTCATAGTCTGCATATCCTTTCTCAGTTCTCAGAATTTTTTAAATTGTACAACCGAATCTCTACGCGCCGGTTCTTTGCACGCCCTTCTTCGGTTTCATTTGAAGCAATCGGCTCTTGTTCACCCTTTCCGGTGAACTCTATGTTCCGCTCGTCAATCTTCTTTTCGTCAATCAGATAATCCGCTACCGAAAGCGCTCTTGCAGCAGACAAGTGCCTGTTGTTTTTAAATTTCTTTGTATTTGTCTGAGGCACATTATCCGTATGTCCGATAATCTCTATTTTATAACCGCTGTACTGTTTTAAAATATCTCCGATCCTGGAGATAATCGGCTTTGCGTCTTCTTTTAGCTCTGCTTC
>CAJTZB010000053.1 GCA_910583815.1 uncultured Lachnospiraceae bacterium | reverse complement strand
GAGAGCCTTGTCAGAATCAAAAAACCAATGGAAAGCAGCAAAAGCATGTTTTCAAATAAAAGCATGGAACTGTTTTTATAAAAGCGCCGCTGCAAAATATCTGCAAGCACAAAAAATGCCACCTGAAACAGATAGAGCGGAATCAGACGCCAATCCTTGGTCTGAACCAACAGCGTAAGATAGCCTGTCATATGCAGCAGGAAACGGCAAAGTTCCATGCAGATAGCAAAGCCTGTCTCCTTTTTACAAAACGCCATAGCCGAAAAAGCTGCTATAGTGTAGACAGCCATCAAAAACAATATGATATAGTTGGAACTTGCCGTAAACCAAAGTGCCATGCTCAATCTATGCCTCGCTTCCAGTGTCCTTTTGTATAAACTTCTCTGGTAGGTGCAGAAAGCACTTCTTTTGCAAGAAATGCAGAAAGCACCCTCCTTGTTTCTTCATAAGACTCCAACGTAAAGTCTAAACGGTATGCCCTTGGGTGAAGCTTCCTAACTTCTTCCTGCCTGCCAAGCAGGGAGAAGCAGACGCTGTTATAAATGATGTTGTAGCAGGAAGTACAGACCTGCTGTACCGGAAATTCTGCCCCCATACGGTCCGTAATCACTAATCCGCCCATTGCTTTCCCCTGCGTGCAAGTAAGCAGATTATCCCGAAGGCATTGTGCAGATACCATAAGAGGCAATCTTCCATACATCAGAAAATCACAATCCTCTATCCCAATCATTTCCAGTTCTTCGGCATTTAATTCTGCCGGAGTCGTAAAATGCGAATATCCCTGTTCTAAGAAAAACTGCTTTGCCTCTCGGTTATATACATACAGATTATAGTTCAGCCTGGTTTCCATGTTTTTACAGTCATCCTGCGTCTTTAAAAACGCAAGCTCTTCCAGCGACTTTGCCAAAAAACCAGAAAAACCACCTTGCAAAAACTCTTTTTCTGCCTGCCCATATCTTATGCGTTCCTTTTGCCGAAAGATATGCGGCAATACAAGAAATGCTCTTTTTCCTTTCCGTTCCGTCTCTCTTGCAAGCGCGAACTGCTCTGCTAAAGGCTCATTTTGCAAGTCCAGATAAACTTCTGAAACTTCTGCCATTTCTGCTACGGCATTCCACTGTTCTCGTCTTGATACAAGACAGACAAGCTCCGGCTCCTTCCCTTTTTCATATTTATATGGTTTATGAATGTCTGTTTTACTCTCTGGCAACCGCACTTTTTCAGGCACTTCATGCTTTATGGGCTTTCTTCGATATGCGTCTGCCAGTTTTTCGGCAAGCTGTGCAAATGCCTGTCTTCGCAGTTCTTTTATACTTCCCATCGGCAGGAAACTATGCTCTCCAACCTGCACAGACAACGTATCAAAATAAAATTCACTCTCTCCCGTTTTCTTTAGCTGTTCTTCTATCCTTTCTTTCGTAACCGGCTGGCTCTTTGCCTCTAAAACAGACGCACCTTCTACAGTTACAGTCTGTGTGCCCATAGATACACTAAGCCTTGCCTTCTCGCCGGGAAATGCAGTAAAGGTACCTTGCACTGCGGATTGCAGCTGCCCTCCATAAGCCTCACCAAGTTCTTTTAATAAGCTGTCATTTTTTGTCCGGTACACCGGCAAGCCTGCTGAAAGCGGAAAGTTTCTTGCTACATTGGTTTGATAAAGTGTTTCCTGCAAAAATCCGTTTCTGCCAACCGTAAATTCATAGTTCTCTTTTTGCGGCGTACGTATTTCCAGTACATCTTGCGGTCTGACCTCCGTATGAAAACGAATGCATGCCACGCTGCCCTTTGCAGAAGCGACTTCGCCCACAAGCAGCCCGCTGTGGTTCGGACGCTCCATTGACATCATTCCCGGACCGTGAAAATGAAAATAATACCCTTCTGTAAATCCGCCACGGTTATATAAATCTCCAAGCCGTCCTATCTGCTCTTTTAACAGCTGCGGATTCTTCTTCAAATAGGAATCATATTCTTTTTCACCATATTCAAAATAGAGGTCGGTAAGCTGCCGATATGCGGCTGTCACTCCGGCGGCATACTCCGCACTCTTCATCCTTCCTTCTATTTTAAAAGAATCAATGCCTGCCGAAATAAGTTCCGGAAGCCTGTCAATCGTACACAGGTCTTTGGGACTAAGCAGATAAGCATCTTCTCTTACTTTTTTGCCGTCTGCATACAGCGTATATGGCATGCGGCACGGCTGCGCACAGCGCCCCCTGTTCCCGCTTCTCCCTCCAATCATACTGCTGAACAGGCACTGCCCTGAATAGCAATAGCACAGCGCGCCATGAACAAAAGTCTCAAGCTCCAAAGAAGTGCTGTGCCGCAACTGCTTTATTTCTTCCAATGACAGCTCTCTTGCTGGAACAATCCTTGTCACTGGATAGCCCGAAAACATGGCAGCCCCATCTCCGGACACAATCGTCATCTGTGTGCTTGCATGAAGCGGAAGTTTCGGAAAATGTGCAGCAAGAAAATGCAGGACGCCCACATCCTGCACAATAACGGCATCCACGCCGTTTTCATAATAAGTACGTACAAATTCATACAGCTCTTCCGACAGTTCCTGCTCTTTTAGCAGCGTATTAACCGTCAAATAGACCTTGCGGCCTCTTTGGTGTGCATAATCAAGGGCAGAAAGCAGCGAATCTGTCTGTGTGCTTTCTGCATACGCCCTTGCACCAAACCTACTTCCGCCAATATAGACCGCGTCCGCCCCTGCCGCAACAGCAGCACGCAGTGCTGATATAGAACCTGCTGGAGCCAAAATTTCCGGTTTTCTCTGATTCATGACCGCTTCTTACCTTCTTCCAGTTCTGTTTCCAGACGAATCAGTTTTTTCTGCAGCTCCAGATTTTCTTCACGCAATGCCTCTTCCTCCAGTTCTGCCGTTTCTATTTTTGTCTGCAATGTAATCAGCTCTCTTCTTAAATCGGCAATTTCCCTGCTTTTTTCTTCCAGTTCTGCCGCTGCTTCCTCTTTTCCCCTTTTTGCTTTAAAATAATCATCTGCCAGATTGATCTGCATCAATACATTTTTTGCATCCGGCTCCAGCTTTGTATAGGAATCCTGCCGTTTGAAATCCGCATACTTTGCGTTGAGATAGGAAGCCACCTTCTGCAGATATTCTTCACTCTCATAACCGCCCATATTGTACTGCTTTCCGTTGATTATGACCTCTACGTCATTTCGCTTGTTCATAGGCTTACTCCTTTTTCTCCTGTGCCGGCAGCGGCAGCCCAAAATGCTGATATCCCAAGTCGGATACAACCCTGCCTCGTGGGGTTCTTAAAATTAGTCCGTTCTGTACAAGAAACGGCTCATATACTTCCTCTACAGTACCTGCATCTTCTCCGATTGTAGTCGCTACCGCCTCGATACCGACCGGTCCTCCATGAAAACGCTCTATCATCGTCTTTAAAATTTCTCGGTCAATGTGGTCAAGTCCCAGCTTGTCCACTTCTAAAAAATCAAGAGCAGTATCCGCTACCTCTTTTGTAATATGATTATCATAACGTATCTGTGCAAAATCGCGAACCCGCTTAAGCAGGCGGTTTGCAAGTCTTGGTGTGCCTCTCGAACGTCTGGCGAGCTCATCCGCCCCTTCTTTGGTAATGTCCACATGCAGCACTTTCGCAGAGCGAAGGATGATTTCCGTCAATTCCTCTACCGTATAAAACTCCAGACGGCTAACCACGCCAAAGCGGTCTCTGAGCGGTGCCGTCAGCATTCCTGCTCTTGTTGTAGCCCCCACCAATGTAAAGCGTGGCAGTTCTAAACGGATAGACTTTGCAGTTGCCCCTTTTCCAATCACAATGTCAATCACAAAATCCTCCATTGCCGGATAAAGAAGTTCCTCTACCTGCCGGTTCAGACGGTGGATTTCATCAATAAACAGGACATCACCTTCTTGCAGGTTGTTTAAGATTGCCGCCATGTCTCCCGGCTTCTCAATTGCGGGCCCTGCCGTCACCTTAAAATTAACACCCATTTCATTCGCAATGACGCCAGCAAGTGTTGTCTTTCCAAGACCCGGTGGACCAAAAAACAGAACATGGTCAAGCGATTCCCCTCTTGCCTTTGCCGCTTCAATATAAATCCTCAAATTTTCCTTTGCCTTTGCCTGTCCAATATACTCTCCAAGGCGCTGCGGACGAAGCGAGCCTTCGATTCTCTTATCCTCTTCCAAAAGCTCTGTTGTAATCAATCGTTTTGCCATACGGTTCCTCGTTTCCTCGCTGCCTTTTTATATTTTTTTCAAACACTGCTTTAACAAATCTTCTACGGTAGTCTGCTCTGTAACTTCAATTGTGCGAAGCACTTTCATTGCTTCAGTCATTGAGTAGCCAAGCATTGCAAGTGCCTGTGCTGCTTCTTCCCGAATGCCTGCCGCACCGGATACTTCTGCATCGTTTGCCATCAGTTTTGCCTCAAATGCATCTTCCAGTTTAAACTTGTCCTTTAGTTCCAGCACAAGTTTCCCTGCAGTCTTTGGCCCGATGCCGGGAAGCTTTGCAATTGTTTTGGTATCTCCGGCAAGCACCGCAAACTGAAGGTCCTCTATCGTTGTGCCGGACAAAATGCCAAGTGCTCCTTTCGGCCCGATGCCATTGACCGAAATCAGCAACTGGAATACCCTTTTTTCCTCTTCTCGCAGGAATCCAAACAGTGCAACACCATCCTCTTTTACCTGCAAATAGGTATGCAAAAGCACTTCTGCCCCAGTCATTGGAAGCGCTGCGAGCGTGCCTGTTGGCACAAAGATTTCATAGCCGATTCCTCCTGCTGTTTTGAGAACAACAGAACCTTCTGCCTTTTTTACAAGTTTTCCTTCCACAAAAGCAATCATAATTTCTGAAACACTCCTTTAGAAAGCCGAAGCCTTCCCTCATCTATATAGCGCAGTACTTCTACTGCAGCAATCCCAATCCCTTCCGCAATCTGAACTGCATTGCTGTTCGGATAAAGGCGCAAATAAGCTTCTATTTTGGAAAAGATTACATCATCCAACTTCCTGCAGGACGTACAGGTTGATGCTTTTGTCCTCGAATGGAATTTCTTTCCGCAAAACTTACAGGTATTTTCATACATCTGCCATTACTTCCTTTCCTCCGTCTCTTCTTCCTTTTCCTGCTCCCTCTTTTTACCTTGCTGCACCTTTAAATGTTCCTTCATATCGCGGAGCGCCTCTTCACGTCCATCCATCCGAAGGTTTGGAAATGCCTTAAAGATACGTTTGTAAATTACTTTCTGCAGCCATGCCGACTCTATTGTCTTGTATTTTTCCAAGACGGCTTTCGCCTTTGCCTCTATTTCATCAATATGCTCTGAAACTGGATTGATGATCCCTCTTTGCAAGGACTCTCCCGCTCCTGTCCATTGTGCAGACAAAGCCTGATACCACTGCTTCCCACGGTACAACAGCTCTTCAAGATGGAAATCTGCCATAAATCTTTTCAGGTTTTCCCTTGCTTCGTAGAGCTTTAGTCCATAGATATATTCATATACCTCCTCACGCAGCCTCTGAACTGCATTAATTTTCTTATCAAGATGAACAGTAGCAGCAACCGTAATGATAAGGTCTGTAAGAAACAATACAGAAATTACATAGGCTGCCACTTCTCCCGCCTGCCTTGGAATAAAGGTAATCAGCTTTGAAACCATAGGATGCAGCAGCTTTACAAGAACGATGGAAAGCGCTCCCCAGCACAGCGATACCAGCAGGCAAATCCGTCCTTGAATATTGAAACGAATTTCGCTATAGTCCCACCATGTTGCATGGAACATCTTTTCCATAACATAAGAAGTGACAAATTCCAGCACAGATGCCGCAACCATGCCAATCAGAAAAATAAGCAGATAATTTTTTAGGGAAGCTTGTTCTACCAGATGGAGCATTTTTGAATTATAAAACAGAATATAAATCAGCATGGCTCCTGCCCCATAAATCGGTATGATAGGGCCATTTAAAAAACCGCGGTTGACCAGTTTCCTCTCTTTTAAGGAAGCGTAGCTGCTCTCCCAAATCCATCCCATAAGCCCATATATAATAAAAAAATAGAAAACTCGGTATAATTCGATTCCAACTATCTGCAAGCTCCACATCTATTTTGTGTTCCTCCTTAAAGCAAAGCGCTACTTCTTATTCTATCAAACTACATCCAAAATTGGAAGTACTATTTTTGGAGTTTGGCATGCTTTGCTTGTATTTAGGCAGTTCACATGATAAAATAGAGACAATTTATTTACAAAAGAAAGGAACTCCCAATGAAGCTCTTACACACTGTCCTTGATGCCTCTTTATTTCCATTCGCCTCGCTGCCCTCTGGCACTGCTCTGTTTGATATAGAAACAACCGGGCTTTCTGCGGACACTTCCTATCTCTATCTGATTGGAGCCATCCACCAGGAAAAAGAAGGCCCTGTGCTTACGCAGTGGTTCTGTGACGATTTTTCCGAAGAAAAAGAGCTTCTGCTGCTCTTTCGTTCCTTCCTTGCAGAACATCCTACACTCATCCATTATAATGGCTGTGGTTTTGATATACCTTACCTGAATAAGAAATTTTCCCGCTATAAACTGATGCACCAAATAGAAACAGCTTCAACAATTGACTTATACAAACTTTTGCTTCCTTATCGCAAAGTGCTTTCCCTTCCTGATTTCAAGCAGAAAACTCTGGAAGCTTTAAGCGGTTTTTCCCGCACCGACTGCTTTGATGGCGGAGACCTGATTGCAGTCTATGCCGCATACACCGGAAAATACCGCCTTGCTGCACTGACCGGGCGCTCCGAAGAAGCCGATGCCCTTCGCACTGTTCTGCTGCTGCACAACCATGACGACCTGCTTGGCCTGCTTTCTCTGTATCAGCATACACACCTGCCGAATGTACTGGACAAAACTCTGCTGCCGGAGCTCTCATTGGAACAGCATATGCTTCGTCTTTACTATCCGCTCCCTTTGCTGCCGTTTGACGGAAATTTCTCACTTTCCGTTTCCGAAAGTTCTGCTGCTTCTGCTACAGAATTTGGCATCCTGTCGGTTTCGGGAAAAGATACTGTGCTTTCTGTCTGTAACTATACCGGAGAACTCAAGTATTTTTTTGCTGACTATAAAAATTACACTTACCTCACCTATGAGGACACTGCTATCCATAACAGCCTTGCACAATATGTGGACAAAGAGGCAAAACAAAGATGCCGCCCAGCTACCGCCTACCAAAAAAAGAGAGGAAACTTTCTTCCACTCCCACTAAAAAAACTGCCGGAAACTGCGGACAAGCTTTATCTGTTTTATCAGGACTATAAGACAGTTCCTCCTTATCTGGAGCTTCCTGCGCTCTCAGAAACCGGATTTTTTGCCGACTATGCGGCGATGATGTTTTCTGCAATGCCAGGATTCATAAAAAATTGCCATTAGTAGGTACAAGTTTCCTATGAAGCAAAAAATGCCTTGGCTGCAGGCTGTATGAAAACAGGCCTGACCACCAAGGCGCATGGCATATATTCTCAAATCCGCTCCGCGGATTTACAATTGTCACGAAGTGACAATTTTTTATAGCAGCACCGGAATACAGATGCTGCACACTGCTTATTCTTTCCAATTCTGATAATGCTGCTGTACGGCTTTCGCTTCTTCTAAGCTGTCTGCGCAATATCCAATCCGTATAGCCCCATATTCGTCCTCAATTACCACCCGAACACAGTCCGTGTGTTCCTTGTCGAAATACAGCGTATATCTGCAGCCCACACCCGGACTGCTGTCAACAATAATTCCTGTTGTTTCATCGGTTCTATATGCAACGTAATAATCTGTATGGCTAATTTTGGCATAGCGGTATCCCGGCAGTTCCCCTCTGATTGATGACGAAAACAGCTCATGGTCATAGAAGAGCCTGCCTTTTGCATCCGAAGCATTTTCATAGTGCTTTTCCATCTCATAGCCTTCTATCGCAAGCGTTCCCCAAATTTTATCCGAACTTCCACTGAGTCCGGTTACTTTCAGGGAAATTTCCGAAGTCTCTCCTGTAAACTCCTGAAGTTCCGTGTCATACCAATAGCAGGTAAATTCTTCATTAATTGAACAGTAACGCCCGATAAAATGGACACCTGGCAAGTAGAGCGTCCGGACCAGAATATGGGCTGATACAAACAGTACGAATACTGCTATGGCTGCGCCATACAGCCATTTTTTTAAACTTTTTTTCATCCCTAAAATTTCCTCCTTGCTCCTATATTGCCTGCTAATACACTTACCAACCAGTTACTTTGCCATTTATCAATTATACAACAGCTCAGCTCGTGGAACATTGATAACTTTGGTCTTATCTAGCGTTTTTACTTCTACTTTATATATATAATGATCTAATTTAAAAGACTGACCATAGAGTTTATAATTGAAAAAGTTCTTTGCAGCTGCATTCTCACAATTCTCATAATCTGTTGATTGAACATAGCCTGTTATTGACTCTGAATCATGAACCGGTTTTGAATCCATACCATCAACTACAACACGAGTAACTCCATATTGACACCAAAAATCTACATTATTTCCTTTGTAGCAAAATTCCTGATATTTATCCGTAGAACCCTGAAACTTTACAAATACAAAAACCTCGTCCGAAGTAAGGTAATATTGATATGTACAGTCAAAGTCATTAACTGTTGTAACATTCCCATCCATAAGGGTACTGATTGCATCTTTCACAGTAAGCATTCCGGATAAAATCCCTCCAACTTTAGGAATTGCTTCTGCCGCACTAGAAACTGCAACGCTTAAAAAATTCTTAGAAGCTGCATCTGCAAAAGTACCTGTACCCTTAATTTCCATTGTTGAACCGTATAACGGACTGGTAACATCAATAGGGCATGCCCTTATAATCTGCAGTTCAAGCATTTGACCATTATAATTCGTATTGACACGTACGCTAGACCACCTTATATTATCTGTTTCTATCACATCAACATAAGGAACACTATCTGCTCTTAATTTTCCCAACAATTCATTTATAGAGATTTCTCTTGCTCCAAGCATCTGTATTTCATAGTCAATTTCAAGAATCCTCTTTTCATTAGTATGCCAGTCTTTTGTCAAAATGGCGCGCTCTTTATATAGTGCCTTCATTTTTTCATATGCAAACATATCAACTACCACTTCTTCTGAATTTCTGTCTTCCGCATATATGTCTGTTGCAGGTAAGCAAGAGCAAAGCAAAATAACCATCAGTAAACTACTTATAAGTTTCTTCATAAGTTTCCTCCTATTAAATATATTTCTAAATTATATATTCCAATATTTATTATAACATTATAATTTTAACTGCTAATTATAAATTCTACTTTTTCCCATATTATTTTATCATTTACTCTTTAAAAACACTACTTATAGTTTTTTCTGCAATATCGAATACATAAAAAATTGTCACCCAATTGCCAAAGCGTTTTTAATCCTAGAGACATCCGCATACAGATGCTTCTATTCTTCTTACTAAATTCTTTTAGCATCCCTGCCTGATTCCTTATCTGATTTATCCGTAACAGCATTTATAATAACGCAAAAACTATAAATTATAACAAGCGCAGTGACAATAAAAGGAATAAGCAGAATTGGTTCCTCAAAATATTTCCAAACATTTGCCCAAAAACTCCCTGAAACTTTTTCCACCGTCTGTATCAGTTTTACCATGTATAGTTCCAGACATAAAACAAAAATTCCCATGCACAATATGCAGATATGGATATTCTTTTTCCCCATTAATTTATACTCCAATGAACGATAATGCATGAATTTTCAACCTTATTTACATATAATTACTATCTTTCTGAATATTAAAATATATATGCTTTTTTTCCTTAAATTAAATTATATACTTATTGTTTTCTCCTGTCAATTAAAATTCCACTTTTTTCTCTATTTTTCATCTTTTTCCTCTTTTATTCTGCATTACATATTCTTTTATCCAATGATTTGGGGGGGTAAAAGGTAATTTAGCGTCGGTGTACAGATGAAAACAATTATATTTCCGCACAAAAAACTCCATACAAAGGATTTCTCCTCTGCATGGAGTTTTTATGTTCTGTCATCATATTACATGATTTATTCAGCCGGAATGATTTCCTTCTTGTTGTAAGAACCGCAAGCCTTACATACTCTGTGTGGCATCATTAACTCGCCGCACTTGCTGCACTTCACAAGGTTCGGAACAGTCATTTTCCAGTTTGCCCGGCGACTGTCTCTTCTTGCCTTGGAATGTTTATTCTTCGGACAGATAGCTCCCATGATTACACCTCCTTAAAGTTGTTAAAAATATCTCGGATAACAGACATTCTTGGATCTGGCTCTGTACGGTCGCAGCCGCACTCTCCCTGATTTAAGTTTGCACCGCAAACTTTACAGATTCCTTTGCAGTCTTCCTGACACAGAACCTTCATTGGGAAACCAAGCAAGATTTCTTCGTTGACCATCCGGCCTACGTCTAAATCGTATCCGTCAATATAACTTATTTCGTTCAGGTCTTCCACGCGCTCTTCCTCCGTCTCGTTAAAATCTGCTTCTGTTTCCGCAAAGATGGGAATCTCTACGGCAACTTCCGTAAGACAACGGTCGCAAGGAACGGCAAGAACCACACGGCTTTCCATTGATATTCTGACCTTTTTGCTTCCTAAACTTGTAAGCGTCAGTGTCACCGGCTCCGCTTCTGTAATCGGATACGTGACACCTGCATGGGTAAAGCTGTCCATCTCTAAAGGAACGGTCCTCATTTGTACCCCTGCTGGCAGGTTCATAATCTCAGATAAAGAAATCCGCATAATCTAACCTTTCTTATGCACATGTAAACTCACACTGCAATATTATAATACCATATCTTGTGCTTTGTCAATTCTTTTTTTACAAATATTCAGGTTTTATCTTTTGTCAATAGTTTTGCGACAAGTTTTTGAAAAAAATTTTATGCCAATTTCTGTAACTCTTCCTCGAATAGTTCCGCCGATGTTCTGTAATCAAAGATTCCCCTTGGATAATCGTTAATCCATTTTTCTATATACTCTATCTCTGCGTCCTGCCTGCCGTCAAAATCTTCCCCTTTTGGTATGTGTCTGCGGATAAGCCTATTGTTATTCTCGTTGCTTCCACGCTCCCAACTGCTATAAGGGTGGCAGTAGAAAACAAAGGTACGCTTTTTCTCTCCGAACACGGATTTTTCCATACCCTCATAGTCTGCAAACTCCACCCCATTATCTACCGTAATACTACGGAATACTTTGCTAAACATATCCCCCCATTTCCTTTCTAACCGGTCCAACGCTTCCACTACGGACGCTGCCGTTTGGTCTTTCAGCTTTATTATGATTTCATCACGGGTCTTTCTCTCTGTCAGCACAAGCATACATGACTTTGTAACCCCACGTTGCCCTTTTACTGTATCCATTTCCCAATGACCAAATACCTCCCGGTCCTTTACCTCTTCGGGTCTGTTTTCTATGCTCTCCCCTGCACTTGCCCTTTTTTGTACCTTTACCTTTTTATTGTGCTTTTTCTTTTTACTCTTAATAGGTAGGTCTTTGTTTGTCAGTTTCAAGAAAATTCCATTGTCTATATATCTGTAAAGCGTCCGCAAGCTGATAGAGGTTTTAAACTGCTTTTCCCCTTTTGCAATCTCCGCTAATGCTGCTTCCGGGCTGTACTTATCGTTTACTATTTTATCCTCTATGCACTCCGCCAATTCCCTGTCATTCCCTATTTTTAATGCCCTGCCTTTTCCCTCTTGGGCGTAGTCGTGTGCTTTCTGCCCCAAATCGCTACTATACCTTTCCTCTTCCGTATAATCAGAATTGCGGTGCATATATTTACCCTTGTCGTATTCCCGGTATATCGTGCTTCTGTGGAAATGTAACTGCTTTGCTACCTCCGCTTTGGAATGTCCTGCATTTAATAAGGCTTCCATTTTGATACGGTCGTTATGGCTCATTTGTTTAAATATCTTTCCCATGCTCTACCTCCAAATATAAGGGGCAGCGGGTGTATTTGTTCCTGCTGCCCCCTTTGGATTCCGCCTTACTGCCTTTCCCATAGTGAAATAGAGCATAAGTTTAACCCATGCTGCCAATCCCTCCGGCTTTTTGTGTCCGAATCGGTCTATTGTATCTTGATTTTTTCCTATTCTCCTGCTATTATTTCTTTAAACACTAGGGGCGGTTAGCAGGAATGTTAAGAAGTCCGCCCCCTGTGTGAATCCCTATTTAATCTTCAATATCCTTTTGGGTATCCTCGATTAAATCATTTATGAGCCTTTCGGCTTCCTCCGTGTTCTTTTCCTTAATTGCCTTTTGCAGGTCTTTAAGGTCCCTCATTAAACGTCTTAGGTAACTTTTGAATACTGCCATTTCTTCGGTGTTCTCCATTTCTTTAACTCCTTTCCTGCTATCTCCTTGCTACAATTACATTATATACTTATATAAGTATATCGTCAAGGGTTTTTATAAATTTTGTGCTACAAATTCCTGAATATGTGCTACAAAACTTTTTCTGTATTTTTGGCGTATTCCTCAACGATTTTCTGTAACTTGTCCGTGAAATTCTTTCCCGGACTTGCTTCTATGATTCTGAATATCTCCGGCTTGAATCTTACCGTTTTATGGATATTGCAATCATCATTAGTATATACGCCGTCCTTATAAGCGTACACCCTAACCCTCGCCCCTTTCCCTTTTTATTTTTTCCTCAACTGCTGCAACTATCATCTGATTCCGGCTCTTGTACCCTAATTCTTTGGCTATCTCCGTCCACTCTTCCGCCCTGCCTTTCGGTATGGAAGTAAGCAGAAAAGAATCATAGTTATTCTTATTCCATTTATTTTTTGCCCTAGTCGCAGGCGTTCCGCCTGCCTTTTCCTCTGCCATTACGCAATACCTCCTGTCCGCTCCGACCGTTTATAGTTTCCTGCTGAAATTGTATCATACTTTTTATACTTATACAAGTATATAATATGCACAATATTTCTCATGTACTTATATAAGTATTTTGTGAATATTTCCGGGATTGCAAATATACTTATATAAGTATATAATGTACTCATAAGGAACGGAAAATAAAGTACATGGAGGAATAAGGAAATGACAAATACAGATATTATTATCAGCGAAGCGGTGGCAAACGGATTATACACAATGGAACAAATCGAAAATATACTTGCAAGCGGTCACATGATACCGCTGCACACATTCCAAGCATGGAAAAGTTACGGATACTCTGTTAAGAAAGGGGAACACGCCCGGATTACTACAAGGCTTTGGAGATTCACGAACAAGGCAAAGAAAAATGAGGACGTGGACGGAAACACGGACGGAACGGACAACAACCATTACTACCTTGCAAAGGCATTTCTTTTTACCGCCGACCAAGTAGAGAAATTGAAATAAAAAACAACCCCCAAGGCATAGAGCCAAGGGGGCGTTTTTCTTCCTGCGGTATCTTATTTTATAAACCTGTCCTTTAATTCCTTGAACGTATCCCAACCGTACATTGAGATATACGCCACTACAAACGCTGCGAATACCGCAAGTGCCACATAATACCATAAAAGCGGTATGCCTGCGTAGGCAACATAGATTAACAACGCTGCCACGGTCACGATTAAGGAAATGAGGATAACAAACGCCTTTGTCGGCACTTTCTTAATCCCCGGTAAGTCCTTTAACAGTTCCGTAATGAGGGATACGGCAAACGCCAACGCCCCCAAGATACCGATAATCAAAACTGAATTTTCCGCTAAAATCTTCATATTTTTCTATCCTCCGTCTTTGTGTCCGAATCGGTCTATTTTACATCCGCCTTGTCAACCCAACCGTAAACGCCTTTTCCGTCCTGCGATATGCAATGATACGGGTGTGTACCCTTTTCATTGATTGCCGTTACCTCACAACGGCTTGATACGCTTTTGGTTGTGGCTGCCTGTGCTGCCGTAGAGGACTTATAGACCGGTCCCCCTGTGAATGTTACCGTATCGCCC
>CAJTZB010000052.1 GCA_910583815.1 uncultured Lachnospiraceae bacterium | reverse complement strand
GGGTCACAATTCCCTGCGGCATGAAAAACTTCAAAGATATGTACATCAGCGGCATCCGAGAAACCGCCGCCAAGCAAAGCCCATAAGTAATTGCAAAACCAACACAAAAGGAGGCCGCAAATGGCTGATTTACCAAAAACAATTAAGATAAAAGAACTGCCGGAGGCTTCTTCTATCAGAGATTCCGATATTTTCATCATAGAGGATGGCACTGTCACCCATAAAATCACCGGCGCCACTCTGGTTGCCTACCTGAAACATCATGAAGAAGTCCATGACTACTATGCCCATCAGGATAACGTCAATGCCCCAAACGGCATTGCCCCATTAGATATCCACAGGCAGCTTCCTGCCGAAAACCTCCCTTTTGGCACTTCAAACGGAACAGTTTATGAGGGTTCTATGGGCGCCGCTCTGTCGGACAGCCTAGATGCCCACCGGCTTGATACAGACAATCCTCATGCCGTTACAATAGAGCAATTGGGCTATGGCAACATTGACAATACCTCCGACAGCAGCAAACCGGTGTCCACGGCACAGCAGGAGGCCATTGACCTGGCATACGCCAATTCCAATGCTTACACAGATACAAAAATCGCACAGCTTGTCAACGGTGCTCCTGCTACCTTGGATACACTCAAAGAAATTGCAGATGCCATGACGGAACATCAAAGCGTTGTGGAAGCACTGAACGCTGCAGTCGGATCAAAAGCAAATCAGGCAGAACTGGATACCCACACAGGCAACGGCACTATCCATATGACTGCCGAAGAAAAAAGCCAATGGAACGATGCAGCAGACAAAAAACATGCACACAGCAACAGCTCTGCATTGGATAGCATCACTCCTGCCCTGCTTACTGCATGGAACAGCGCAAAGGCACATGCCGATTCTGCCCATGCCGCAGGCGACGCTGAAAGAAATGTTATCGTGTCCATCAAAAAAAATGGAGCAGTCATTGCCCCTGACAGCGCAAGAAGCATCAACATCACCGTTCCTACGAAAACAAGCGAGCTGACCAATGACAGCGGCTTTAAAACAACCAACACCACCTATTCTGCAGGCACAGGCCTTTCCCTGTCCGGAACTACCTTCAGCAACTCTGGCGTAAGAAGCATCGCATCCGGTTCTGCCAATGGCACTATCTCTGTGAATACCAATGGGACTGCTGCCAACGTTGCCGTCAAAGGACTTGGCAGTGCTGCTTACACGGCTTCTACTGCTTACGCGGCCGCTTCGCACACACAGGCAGCAAGCACAATTACCGCAGGAACATTTGCCGGTCAGGTTGTCGCCCCCGCAGGAACAGACTACGCCTCAAACCGGATGCGCAACACAATATTTACTACGGCAGACCCCGGTGCAAATGCGGCAGTTTCTTATACAAACGGCTCCATCATTGCCGTTTATGAATAAAGGAGGAATGTCATGCCAAAAGGGATGTATGCAGTCATTGACGGCAGCGCAAAAAAAATCAAAAAACAATACGCAGTCATCAATGGCGTTGCAAAGAAAATCAAAAAAATGTATGCCGTAGTGAATGGAGCAGCAAGGCCGATGTATGATGGGGGCCATAACCTGCTGCCACTATATAAAGGGGTCATAGCATGTGGGTACTATGATGCTGACAGTGGAAAACGGTTCCGGTTTATCAAAAGAGACAGAAGCGCTGATAACAGCCTGAACCCTGCATCCGAAATCTGCAGCATTGATAACCGCTCCAGCTTTGCCTACTGCGCGTCTGGAACCTTGGACGGAAAATATGTCGCCTATCTCAATAAATACAGCCAGACTATTATCATAAAAAGATACGATAAAGCCAGCAATTCGTATATGGAATATTCTTCTTTTGACCTTTCCGGCTTTTTAGTGAGCCAATACGGATATGCCAATATATACTATGTCAGTATCAGCAATGGCTCCCCCTTCCCTATCTTTTTTAGCAATGACGGAAGAATTGCCATCCCATTCTATCGTTCCGACCTTTTAACCGGAACTGCCAGAATGAGAACAGTCAGCATACTGTTTTTAAAGGATAATGGTTCCTCATTCCTGCTTGACCGCATAATTGACATCCCACATGATATGCCAAGCGACTCCTTCACAATCCGCAGTTTATCCTGTGTGCTGAATGATGATTTTACTGTTGCTGCATTTGTGATTCGCTCAAATGGAAACACAAGCAGCTATCAATGTGAATCCTCCTCTATCTATTCAATCAGCAGCTCTTATGAACTGACAGAGCTGGCAAAACATTCTGACTGTTCCGCGGGTTCTATCACGGAATATTCCGAAGGCTCCGGCGTCTGCTCCATGACAAGGGACGGAGAATACATAGTTCTTTCCCGCCCGGCATATACCCAAACCTATCCTGCCAACAACAAGTACTATTCCATCTATCATATCTCTGGCAAGACAGCCACATTGCTAAAGACATCCTCTTCCTACCTGCGGTATTTTGGGGAAAACATCTTCAAATCAAAAGATGGGAAAAACCTGTATATTGCTGAAAATATCGGAAGCAGCGCATACAGCCCATATTTGTATTCTTATTCCATCAACAGTGACAGAACTTTGACCGAACTTGGACGAACAGCATACTACTACAGATACTTTGACGAACTGGAAGATGGTTCTTATGCGCTCGTATCCCATCAAAAATACCCAGAGAATCAGCCTTTTGATTTCCAGCTATATTATGCTGTCCCCAGCAAAAATGCCAACGGACAATTAACAGGTTTTTCAATAAAAGCAGACCTTGGAAGCCTTGACTACATGGCTTACTTTGTAGATGACAGCAATGAAAAGGAGTGAAAAAATGAAATTATTATTAAACGACCGGAACGAAATTCAGGCAATTGGCTCTCACATCGAATATGGTGTATGGGGAAACATGGATGGCTTATCTTCTTGGAAAATCAATGAAAACTTTTATATGATGGACGGAAATTTCCACATAGAAGACGTAGCTGCCGACTCCATACCAAGCTATGTTACAGGCAACGGAAACTATATTTACAAAAATGGAGAATTTTTTCTGAAAGATTCTATCCCAAACGAATACAAAGAACGCATTGCAGAGCTTGAAAACGCTCTATGCGCTTTGACAATGCAGTTACAAAAAGGAGGAAACAGAAAGTCTTTGAGCTCTTACGACAGTATGTAAGAGACAATAAGCTTTCAAAAAACAGTTTGCGGAACTGACCAAGCAACATGGCAGAAGCCAGAAGCGAATCGGTTCTGGCTGTATATGCCTTTGTTAAATAACTGTAATGTTGGTGCACAGATACCATTATTTTACGTCAGATAAAAGGAGAAAACATGCCAAAGAGAATGTATGCCGTCGTTGGCGGCAGAGCGAAAAAAATAAAAAAGCAGTATGTGGTCATCAACGGCGTTGCAAAGAAAGTCAAAAAAATGTATGCCGTAGTGAATGGAGTAACAAAACAGATTTTTGGAGGAGTAGATGCCGGAGAAGTTGTGTTTACTGCATCAACAGAATGGACTGTGCCAGAAGGCGTAACAAGTATTGACATCTTCTGCGTTGGCGGCGGTGGCGGTGGTGGTGGTAATAATACATATACTAATGCCAACGGCTCATCCTGGACAAGTCGTGAGGGAAGTGCTGGGGCCGGAGGATATGCTGTAACATCCAGAAATGTATCTGTCTCTGATAAGCAAGTCTTATCAGTTGTCATAGGTGCCGGAGGTGAATCTGGAAAAAGCTATGATCGATATGGAAGCGAGATTGTGGGAACTGCCAACAGCGCTTCATCTGTCACTGCAGGCTCAGCAGGCGGAACAACCGGAGTATACCAAAACGGACAGCTATGTGCAGCATCCGGCGGAAATGGAGGATATAAATACAATAATGCTTCTGGATATTATGGCGTATATGCAAGAGGAGCAGATGGAGGTTCCGGTTCTGGTGTTGGTGGAAATTATACCGGGTCTACTAATAATGGAGATAAAGGAACTCTAAGTGGCTCTAATGGTAAAAATGGCGGAAATGGGGGGAAAGGCTGGCGTACCGACACAGGTGCCGATGTAGGAATTCCAGGAACAGGACAGGGAACAACGACCAAAGCTTTTGGAGAAGACAACGGCACACTCTATAGTTCTGCAGGAACAGGCGGCGGAGCCAATACCGGAAATGGCGCTTGGTGCGGCTCTTCTTTCAATGGAGCATCTGGCATCGTCATCATCCGCTGGTCAGCACAAGATTAAACAAAGGAGGCAACCATTATGTGGTGCAATCAGATTTTTAGCTTACTTTCCGAAGAGGAAAACGGACACAAAATTGAAAACATTATCGTAGCGGACAACTACGAAATTGCGAACAGAATCGCAAGACTGCAATACGGCGACAGCGCAATTGCCGTTGATACGACACTGTATCCTGTAGCGATCGGATATACATACCAGAATGGAAGGTTCTATGATTCCAATGGGAAAGAAGTCAAAAAAAATCCGACAGAGGACGAACGGATTAAAAAGGCGGAACAAAATATCAACACATTGACCGACTACTGCGCAGATTTATTATATTCCCAATGTCTGCTGCAGCTTGGCATCGAGGAAGAAAGCAGAAAGGAGAACTGATTATGGCATACCAGTTATTAAAACAGCTGATCAAACTGAACCGCAGAACAAAAGGCGAGCTGCTCCGTATGGCAGCAATCTACCATGCGGCCGGGCGTTTATCTGATGAGCAATATACCAAACTTACAGATTCCATCCACATGGAGTATTCTTTGGAGTCTTCTGACCCTTCCGAAGCCACTGACATGACAGAATAGGAAAGAAAGGTGATCCCATATGAGTATTCTGCCCTCTCCTTCCGTATTGCCAGTAAGCGCCTTTCCGCCGAATCATGCTCATACCTTTGAGTTTCACTATGCGGGAAGCCAGCCGGTAAAAAACCGCGTGCTCATCACAGACAACGAAACCCATGCGGCGGTCTATGACAGGACGGTTGCAACACTACGGCTGTCGCACACGGTTCCTGCGGGCACACTGGCTGCCGGACGGCAGTACATGATACAGATACAGGTAGTCGATGCAGACGGAAACAAGAGCAACTTATCAGAAGGACTTCTGTTTTACTGTTTCAGCGCCCCCCTGTTCCGGCTGGAAAGCATCGCAGATCCACACAGGTCTGCCAGTATCACGCTTAACCTTTCCTATTCTCAGCCAGAAAATGAAGCGCTGAAATCACATCAATATCTGCTGTATGACCAAAATAAGCTTCCGGTAAGCAGCTCCCCTATGTATTATGCTGCTTCTTCGCATACTTTCTATGGTCTGGAAAACAACAAAAGCTATTATGTCAGATGCATTGGCGAAACCGTCCACGGCTTCTTGTTAGACACCGGATATAGCGTTTTGAATGTTGTCTACCATACGATTCCTGCAAATATTCTGTTTGATCTGAAAAACCATCCGGAATCCGGCTATATTTCCCTGACTACCAATCTCACGATTATCGGATATGAAACCGAAAATGACAATCTTTCCTTTAAAGACGGCTCGGTAACACTATGGGACAACTCTGTGACATATCAGGGAGGTTTCCGTGTGGAAGGTGATTTTGTCTTGTATGCAGATGCCAAAAAGCTGCCTCTTGGCACTTTTTTAAAAGCCGGAAATGATGCTTTTACATTGAGCATCGTCAACGTATGCGGCATCTACTACTGCGAACTAAAGTCGGGGAATTATATCCTCTATTCCGCCCTGCCAAAAGCACAGCTTGAAACCGCAGACGGAAAACTCCTGACAAATAATGCAGGACAGAAGCTTGAAATCCTCAATATGAGCTATGACGATGAGGAACATATTATTTTTGAAGCAAAGAGAAAAGGCAATCTCTACAGCTTAAAAGCTTACTACAAAGCCGACTATCTCGTGTAAAGGAGGAGGAACCTGTGATATTTTTAAAAACCGCCTTTTGCAGCGGAGGAAACTCATTGTTTCCTCCTGCAGTTAAAAACAACGTACTCCTTTCGGTACAGATTTTTGATGGTACCTATAACCAGCTCTACCTGAGTACGGACACAAAAATGACAGTAAACAACTTAAAGGACGACTGGAGCTATGACACAAAAATGAATGCCGTATTTGATACGAGCCTGGACGCAGGCAACTCCGGCTTTTCTTTAAGGAATACCGACCACATTGTAATCAGGCGCCGGGAATACGGAACTGCGAAATGGACTGTAGTCTATGTGAAAAAAGCAGAAAATATCTCTGATTTCAATATACAGTTTATTGACAAATATGCCCGCAGCGGAATCAACTATGAATATTCCGTCTCTTCTTTTGTCAACGGCGTGGAAAATTCCTATCTTGTCAACAACGTGTATTCCGAATTTGACGGTTACTATATTACCGACAAAGACTGTCTCTACGGAACAATTTACAATGTGGATAACTGCGATACAAGCAGAGCTGCCACCGGCAAGCTTGTGGAACTGTTAAACAGCAAATATATGAGTGTCGTATCAGGCTCGCAGCTGAACTGCGAAAGCGGCTCCATAACCGGAAGCTTTTTCCAGATTGATGAGGCAACCGGAAAGCTGATGCAGGAAGACGGCCTGAACTACAGAAGTGCGCTGAAAAACAGGCTGGCAAATAAAAAACCGCTGATTTTAAAGGTAGATGACGGAAGAATCTGGATGATAAGAGTGTCCGGCGATGTCAGGGATTCTGCAAACAAACACCGGAACCTACGTGACATCAGTTTTGAATGGGTAGAAATCGGTGATGTCAACGATATGCAGGCACTTTACCGGAACGGCTTTTCTGATGTAGATTCGAGGTGGTGGTAAATGAGGCATGTTGTGACCGAAGCTGATAAAGCACTTCTTCTGCAGCAGGAAATCCATTACAGTTACCGGCTCTATGTACTGAACAGCAAGGAAGGGAACGTCTTGGATGAACTGAACGGCATCAGCAGCATCGGTTCCTATCAGATTGATGCTGATTCCACGATACGCCGGACCACGTCTTTCGTGCTGCAGCTGCATGACAGCTACAGTTCTTCTCATATTGAAGAAAAAATCGAATCATGGATTGGATATGATTTTGTCCTGCAAATAGGCATTTACAGTATCAGAGACGGCCATTATACCTGGTACGACTGCGGAACTTATACCATCACAAGCACAAACACATCATATGACGCCGTCACAAATACGCTTTCTACGGAACTGTCTGACTGGTTTTCCAAACTAGACGGCACACGGAACGGCCAAATTGGAGGCGCGCCCACGATACTCATTCCAAATAAGGACGAGAACGGAACTCCTGTAACAATCAGACAGGCCGCCACCGGAATTTTAAAAGATAACGGTATCCAAAACTATATCATTCAGGACATTGGGGAATTTTACGGCATGGATTCCTATCATCCGGACTATGCCGCATACCGTGCCTCCCACCCTGCATGGAACCACCTGCCTTATGACCTGAAATACAGCGCCGGCTGTACGCTCAGTGACATTCTGCTTCAGCTCAGGGACTTATATCCCAACTGTGAAATGTGTTATGACGTCTATAACAATTTCTGCTTCCACATGATTCCTTCCTGCAGCGGCGAACCTCTCTATCTTGACAACGAATTCCTGCAAAAAATCCTGATTGCAGACAATTCCGAGAGTGTGGCGTATGACATCTCTTCCATAAAAAATGTAACCGAAGTATTCGGAAAAACTTATGATGTGGACGCTTACTGCGAAACCTGCAGCTTCTCTTCTAACGTCTATACGCTGAACCTTGATGAGTATGGCGCATACGAAAGAAACCAGATTCTGTCTTTCAAAGCTCCTGCCTCCAACCTGGCATCTCCTCAGCTCAGAGTAAACTCTCTTGCTGCGCTGCCTATCTACTATGAAGGCACAAAAAATGCAGTTGCCGCCGAAACCATGCAAAAGGACATGGTCTATGCAGTCAAAATTGTATCTTTGGAAACCACCTATGCCGCCTATTTTCTGGGCTCGTTCCAGCCGCATGCCCTTTGTGTCCTGACTAACAATGCCAAGGACAGCTTTTACACAAAGGACTACTTTAAGGCGAAGTTCAACTGTGAAAATGTTGCATTCCGAACCGAGGCAGACAATCCGTTTGCAATCCAGAGAATCGGAATCCTGTTGGATGTCAAATCCGGCGATTCTTTTGACAATATTATCTCTGATTCCGTTGCGCTGCAGAACGCCGTCTATTACAACAAACTATCTTCCACCACGAAGGATACCGTAACCATCACAACCCATATGATACCGTGGCTGGATGTCAATACAAAGGTGTCCTATCAAAAGCAGCAGGAATCCGAAGCGCATGAATACATGATAAAATCCATCTCTCACGATTTATCCAACTATTCCACAAGCATCACGCTTCATCGGTTTTATCCGCTGCAGTTTGAATGAGATTTCATAAAGAAAGGAGCCACAAGATTGAAAATTAAAAATTTTCAATCGCGAGATTTGTGTCTGCGCGTTGCTTGATACAAATTCGTTATGTGCAAAAAGCAGCGCAGAAATGGAGAAAAAAATGGGATATTCAAGAACCTTCGGCAGCCGCTTTCCCGGAACATGCATTAAAGTCGGTACCAGAAAGGATGTGGACGACTCTGTTGCAGATGTAATCCGGCAGTATAATGCCTGTCTAAGCAACGGCAGCCTAAATGATGCGGCAGTGCTGTATGAGCAAAATAAAACCCTATTAGAGCCGTATATGCTCGATATGGCATACATCAACCGACTGGAAGAGGAAATTTACAATACTGGCATATACGCCATGTACACTGCTTCTTCAGTTATTTCAGCCGAACAGCCTGCAGAACAGAACACTGGCGGCTATTGGCTTTCAGATTACTAAAAATACGCTGTGAAAGGAAAGATACCATGACGAAAACCGAGATTTCTTTCGTGCCGCACAGCGACATGGAACTTGAGGATGTTTCTGTAGTTCTGGCGCACAAAAACCTGATTGGGAACAATCATCTGGGAGAAGCCACTGCCCTGCTTGAGCAGGAGAACTACCAAAAAGGATACCGTGCTGCTCTGTTTCGTTCCATTGAACAAAAGCTGCAGACCATCCAGTTACATTTACTGAACAAGGGATTTAAGGAAATAGAAGAATATATTTCTGATACAGAACCCACGCCGGAAGAAATCGGCGAAAGGGCATTCTGGGTAAGCCCTTATTAGCTTAGAAAGGAGGAGCAAATGAGCATTTTATCTGGCTTTATTAAAACGAAAAAGTACAGAAAGACAGAAACCGGCTATCAGCTGCAGTCCGAATGGACCAGTTCGGATACTGTGGAAATGGCGGACGGCAAAACCCTGACGGATACGGTTGCTTCCGTAAAAAATCAGATTACTTCACACTCTCAGGGTGCAGGCAGCATCACCACAGGGACATTTCATGGGGATGTTGCAGCCCCACCGTCTGCAAACTACACGGCAAATATGATAAGGAATGCTGCCTTTACCACGTCAGACCCGGGTGAAGGCACTGCCACTTCTTATGCTAACGGCTCAATTATCTGTGTCTATGAGGAGGGATAAAGCCCTTCCTCATAGACAGTTTTATCATTACCTGACAGCATCGGTGTACAGGCAGCACGTCTCATCTCATGTGATTTTCATTATCAAGCAGTTGCATTAAAGTCTGTAACTGCAGTATCGCCGGTAGAACAAACGACTTTGCGAAGACCTGCTAATGACTTTACGAAATGCCCATATGCCTCATATGCTAAGTTGAAATGATGCAGAGCTTTTTCCCTGTTCCCCTCTTCGCTTGCATACCAGGAATCACAAGCGTGTTTATGCAGTTCTTCATGGTCTTTGGCAAGCTGTAAAAATTCCCTCGAAGAAACAATGCGGGAGTCTGTCTGCGAATCCATCCATTTTCCAAGCTTACAGCCTTTTGGCGCGTTGAGCTGCGTAATTTTTAAATGCTCAAATCCTGCCAGATTATTGTAGACACGCCATGTAAAAATCAGATGGTCAATTTCAAATACCGTCAGCCAGTCCAGCGTAGTAAGCCTCGAATTGCGCCTTGCCATATCGCTTCTTGCCTTGTCTATATCACGAGAAATATGGTACATATGTGCACCGGTTGTCAGGCATTCGTTCGACAGGGTATCATAGCTTTCTGCAATTGTTTCCACTGCATCCACAAAAGAATGCGTCAGCACCGACTGATGGTTGATTTCTTTATGGATGCCATCAATTGCCCTGCTGATGGAATTTATCTGCTCATTCATAACGTGCAGTTCTTTTACGGATTTATGTACGCTTTCGTTACCTTCCCGAAGCTGCCTTGTCGTAGAGTCTACCGAAGCGGAAATAGAAGTAATTCCGCCCATCAGTTCTCCCACATACTTTACCACATCATCTGCACAGGAAGTTGTATTGGCAGACAGCTTGCCCATTTCCTGTGCCACTACTGCAAAGCCTTTTCCGGCTTCTCCCGCCCTCGCTGCCTCAATGGAAGCATTCAAGGCAAGCAGGCTGCTGTTCTCTGCAAGGTCTTTTACGGTATCAATAATCTCATTGATTTTCTCCGCCATCTTTTTAAATTCTGCCATTTGTCCATTGATGCCCTCAATCTGTTCAGAAGACGCATCTACGACTCGTATGCTGTCATTCATATCCTCCGTACAGCGTCTGGAACTGTCTATGACGTCATGGGAATTTTCCTGTATACCCTGCGCTGCCTGCTCAATCTTTAAAATGGATTCGCCTAAATCCTGACTGGAGCTGCGCATACCATTGATAGCTGCTGTCTGGGAATGAACCTGTTCCATCATCTCTTTTACAACAGAGCTGTCGCCAATCTTAATCATGGAAGAATTCAGGCGCATTACAATTGCATTGTTTGACTTCAGCACATAGTTTAACAATAAGTTATACTTTTCCACAAACTCTGTGTTATGGAAATTTGATGTATCTACCGGAGTAAAATCCCCAGCCAATACACGGTCCATAGATTCCATCAAAAGCTTCATATCCATTTCATATATATTTTCTTTCTTTTTATGAAACATGCAGCTACCTCCGGTTTTCAAATAGTTACATAATTTTTGCAAAATAGACAATATCTCATTGATATAGTACCATAGTTTTGGTAAATTTGCTATAGCAGTTTTGATATTGGCAACAAAAAGTTACCACATTTCTCTGAAATATGTGATATAATACTGTCAGCCGAAAAAGGAGGTATAACCAACTATACTATGTGCAATCCAAACATTGTAAAAATCTCAGAACATCCACAACTTTCAGAAACAGCGGCAAATTGGTTTCATGCCAAATGGGGCATTCCACTAGAAGCCTATACCGAAAGCATAAATGTCTGCGTTGAGCAAAAAAACGCCGTACCGCAATGGTATGTCGTGCTGGAAGGAGACAATATCATAGGCGGCTGCGGCGTAATAGAAAACGATTTCCATAACAGAAAAGACCTGACCCCAAATGTCTGTGCGGTCTATGTGGAAGAAGCATACCGCTGCCAAGGCATTGCAGGAAAACTGCTGCAGTTTGTGTGCGACGACATGAAAGAAAGAGGAATTCCCACACTCTATCTCCTCACAGACCATACCTCATTCTATGAAAGATACCAGTGGGAATTCCTCTGCATGGTACAAGGAGACGGAGAAGAGGAGCCATCAAGGATGTATATCCACCAAGAGGCTCTTCTCTAATAAACTTCCTGTTCTCCCTAAATTTACTGCTTATTGGAATCTGCCAGCTTCGCCCCTGCAAAACCTGCCAGCACGGACTGTAAGTCAACACCGGTAGATTCCTTTAATCCGTCCGTCACCTGTGTCAGCGTACCGATAATATCCTTAACAAGCTTAGAAGAATTGCCGTCCCCATACATTGTAATCTTATCTACCTTTGCTAACGGCTCGGCAATATTCTTTGCAATTTCCGGCATTGCCTTAAAGTACATTTCAAGGACGGCAGCTTCGCCCATCTGCTTCATAGCTTCTGCCTTCTTTTCAATGCCTTCTGCCTCGGCAAGTGCCTTTGCCCTGATTGCTTCTGCCTCAGCAAAGCCCTTGCTGCGGATACCTGCAGCTTCCTGCTCCATCGCATACTTCTGTGCTTCTGCTGTAGCCTTTAATGCTTCGGCTTCTTTTTCCCGTTCAAACTTATCAGCTTCTGCATTTTTCTGGCGTTCAAAAAGCTGTGCCTCTGAATTCCTTTGGACTTCATACAGCTTTGCATCAGATTCCTGCTGCTTCGCATATTTTTCTGCTTCTGCCTGTTTCTTTATCGTTGCTTCCAGTGTACGCTCGGTCAGCTCTACTTCCTTTTCCTGCAAAGCAATTGCCTTTTCCTGTTTTGCAAGGTTCGCATCTGCGGTTGCAACCTCGACGGTCTTCCGCTCGGTTTCCTTCTGAATCTGGTAAGCAGCATCTGCAATTGCCTGCTTTGTATCAGCATCCTTCTGCAGCTCTGCCTTACGGATTGCCAAGTCGTTTTCTTTCTGCGCAATCAACGTCTCTGCATTGATCTGAGCTTCCTTCGATTCTCTGTCGGCTTCTGCCTGTACGACTGCCTTTTCCTTTTGCGCCCTTGCTTTTGCATTTGCAATTTCAAGCTCGGAACTTACCTGTGCGTCGTTTGCTTCCTTCTTCGCCTGAGCTTGCGCCTTCGCAATCTCCTTTTCGCTTTCTGCCCTTGAAATCGCTGCATTCTTTTGAATTTTTACAATATTGTCTACACCAAGGTTTTCAATTACGCCGTTCCCGTCCACAAAATTCTGTACATTAAAGCTGACAATATCAAGGCCCATAGCGGCAAGATCAGGCTCCGCATTCTCTTTCACCAGATTGGCAAACTTCTGCCGGTCGCTTACCATTTCTTCCAAGTTCATCTTGCCGACAATTTCACGCATATTGCCTTCAAGAACTTCTCTGGCAACCTGTGCGATATAGTCTGTCGCCTTGTTTAAGAAGTTCTGCGCTGCAAGAGAAAGGCGCTCTTCGTTATCGCTGATTTTCACGTTTACGGCGGCATCTACCGTAATATTGATATAATCCGCCGTCGGAACAGAACTAGAAGTTTTTACATCAATCGGAATCAGCTGTAAATTCAGTTCATCCTTCTTCTCAAAAAACGGTATTTTAAGGCCTGCTTTACCAATCAATACCTTCGGGCGTTTCCTTAAGCCGGAAATAATGTATGCTGTATCTGGTGAAGCCTTTACATAGCCTGACACAAACAGCAAAATCAGCAGTCCAACTACTACCAGAACAGGAATCATTATGCCCATCGTTTCAAAAAGTTCATCCATCTTTTGTTCTCCTTTTGTAATATTATTTTGTCTTTTCTATTATACATCATTTATCCGCGTTTGAGAATCCATTTCCACAAAAGTCCTATTTAACATCGGTATGCCGACACTATCTTCCGAATTTCCCTCTCTTTTTGCATTTTTTTCAAAATATGAACCTTATAGTTCGTTTTATCACTACTAATTCTGTGATACTTTAGCTATATGAGGGAGGTTTTTCCATGTCGATTCTAGGCGTTTACGAATTCTTGCCTCACAAAGTCCATAGAACAGACATTGGGGTCTACACTCACTCATAGCCTGCCGCTCACTTAAGAGCGACGAGAATTTTCAAAGGAGGAGGAACCAGATTCATGCTGCAGTACATACCAGTCAGGGAAGAACTTTTCTCCCCTGAACTTGGCACCTATGTCTCCTATGGCATCCGGGCTGTTTTGGCATCTGGAAAAGAAGCCGCATCTGTATCGGACGTTTCCCCAGACTTTGCTTTTGTACAGAGACTTGCTGATCTCTGTACTTCCGAACAGCTCTCTCCTATCCATCTGCATGACGTTGTAGAAGATGCCATCTAAATAAGACATCTGCACAGTGCAGTCCCGCTGATGGGAACGGAACTGCAAAACTTATGGGGGAAATCGTCCTTTCAGGACCCAAACCGCCTTGAAAGGGCGATTGCAAGTTTGTTTTGAAAAC
>CAJTZB010000051.1 GCA_910583815.1 uncultured Lachnospiraceae bacterium | reverse complement strand
AGTGTTGTTTTGCCAATACTTCCGTCGGCACCATAAGACAGCCCTGGCAGCCATTTTTCACTGCCTGCAAAAGTGCAAGCAGCGCACGAATCGTCTTTCCGGATCCGACATCCCCCTGAATCAGACGCACCATGACATTCCCTCGCAAAACATCTTCTTTGATTTCCTGCCATACCTTGCTCTGTTCCTCAGTCAAAGAAAATGGAAGCGCAGCAATCAGCTGCCTGCATTCTTTCGGCTCCTTCCAGACAAAGCTGCTTTGTTCTCTCTCCTTTTGCCCTGAAAGCTCACGTAAAAATACAGAAAACAGAAAAAATTCTTCAAAAACAAGCGCTTTTCTTGCCTCTAACATCATTTCCCTGCTCTTTGGAAAATGTATTTCTTCCAGCATATGTAATTTTTTAGGAAGCTTCATCTGCCTTCTGAGGCGGTTCGGAACATACTCCGGCAGCTCTCCGGCAACTGCAAGCGCCTGTTTGACTGCCTTTGACACCATATGGTTGGTCAGTCCTTTTGTCAGGGAATATACCGGCTGCAATGCCATTTTCAGCCTTTCATACTCTTCCCGCCTATAAAGTTTGGGCTGCTCCATTACAAACGAATTTCCTTTTTTTACTACTTTCCCACGGAAAATATAACGGTAGCCCATTTTCAGAGAACTTTTCAAATATGGCTGATTGAACCATGTCAGCGTCACGCTTCCAGATGGGTCTTTTGCCGTACAGGTCAAAATCGTGCGTGCAGTATGCCTTGTCTCTGAAATATGCGATACGGATGCTTCTATGACACCTATGCTGTTCTCACGCAAAGTCTCCACAGGAAACGGACCATCAAAGCTTTCATAGTCCCTTGGGTAATATGTCAGCAATTGGCCAATCGTCATAATATCCAGTTTTTCAAACAATGCTCTTGTCTTTTCACCGACTCCCTTTACGGAGTCCACACGGTCCGTTACCTTCATAATTGCCTCCCGGTTTTTATTTCATAGGATACACTAGCGTCGGTGTACAGATGAAATAAATAAAACGCCGCCGCATTGTAAGAACTTCCGATACAGACCGTATCTGCTGTCCTTTATGCGGCGGCTTTTCAGCTGTTTCATCTGATGTCACATACAAAAGCAGACCTGCCTACAGGCTTATTCTACTGAAATCACATAATAGTAGATTGGCTGGTTGCCCGGATGCACTTCTACCTCCGTATCCGGATACTCTGCCATAACGCGTTCTGCCAGCGCGTTTGCCTCTGTTTCCTTTGTTTCCTCACCGTAATACAACGTAACCAGCTCGGAATTCTCATCTATCATCTGCGTGAGAAGCGCAAATGCCGTTTCTGCAATGTCTTCACCAACGGCACGGATGGTTTTGTCGTCCAATCCCATAATGTTGCCCTGCTTAATTTCCTTACCATCAATGCTTGTGTCTCTGACTGCATAAGTCACCTGGCCGGTCTTGACTTTTCTCATCTCTTCGGTCATGCATGCCTTGTTTTCTTCAGCAGAGCTGTCATACACATAGTTAATCAGTGCTGCAATACCCTGCGGCACGGTTTCTGATGGGATAACAACTACCTGCTTATCTTCTGCAAGGCTCTTTGCCTGTTCTGCCGCCAGAATAATATTTTTGTTGTTTGGAAGCACATAAACTGTATCCGCCGGAACGGAATCGATTGCCATAAGCACATCTTCTGTGCTTGGATTCATTGTCTGTCCGCCCTCAATAATCGCATCTACACCAAGGCCACGGAAAATTTCATTCATTCCGGTTCCGATGGAAACTGCTACGAAGCCGTCTTTCTTTCTCTTAACAGGCTGTTTTGGCGCCTCCGGCATCTTAGTCTGTGCAGTTTCCGCCGCAGATACTACCCTTTCATTATGCTCTTCCCGCATATTGTCAATCTTCATCTTAGTCAAAGAGCCATAAGTCAGGGCACGCTGAATTGCAAGACCCGGATCATTTGTATGAACATGTACTTTTACAATGTCATCATCCGAAACAACAACAATGGAATCACCGATAGACTCTAAATAAGCTTTGAATTGAAGCTCTGTGTCCATTGTATATTCTTTTTCGAGCATGATAATAAATTCGGTACAATAGCCGAACTTAATGTCCGCAGTAGAAATATCATTGGAAGCCGCGCCTGTCTGCTTCGGAGCAGGGGCGGCAACCGGCATGTCAAAGTCAATTTCTTTGCCAAGCAACGCATCATAAGCGCCCTTCATGATTTCTACCAGACCCTGTCCGCCGGAATCGACAACTCCGGCCTCTTTTAATACAGGAAGCAGCTCCGGCGTATAGGCAAGTACTTCCTCCATATGGCGGATTACTTCTTCAAGGAAAGCCGACATATCCTCTGTCTCTTCTGCAAGCTGCATGGCACGCTCTGCGCCGCCCTTTGCAACCGTAAGGATCGTTCCTTCCTTTGGCTTCATAACAGCCTTATAAGCAGTCTCCACTGCTTTCTGGAATGCTTCTGCCACAATTTTAGTCGTCAGGACATCATATCCTCCAACTACTTTTGTAAATCCGCGGAACAGCTGAGAAAGGATAACGCCACTGTTTCCTCTTGCCCCACGCAGGGAGCCTGACGAAATTGCCTTTGCCAGCTCTTTCATGCCAGGGTTCTCAAGTTGGTTTACTTCTTTTGCCGCCGACATAATCGTAAGCGTCATATTAGTCCCGGTATCACCGTCCGGAACCGGAAATACGTTTAATTCATTAATGTACTCTTTTTTAGCTTCTATGCTCTTTGCACCTGCCAAAAACGCTTTACGCAACAAAGCAGCATCCATTGTATCAATGCTCACTAATTTGTCCTCCTTATATCCTTTCCATCCACCTGCAATCAGTCGATTACACGGACGCCTTCCACAAATACATTGATTCTTTCCACAGGCAGTCCGGCAAACTCTTCAATCTTATATTTTACATTGCCAATAAGATTGTCTGCAACCGCTGAAATACTGACTCCATAGGAAACGATAATATGAAGGTCTATCGTAATTTTGTTCTCATAGGAAATAGCAACCCCAACACCATGCTTTAAGCTTTCGCGCTTTAACAGCCTTGCAAGACCGTCTTTCATATTTACGGAAGCCATACCAACAACACCAAAGCACTCAATAGCTGAAGAACCTGCATACTTCGCAATTACGTCACTGTCAATCTGAACATTACCAAAGCTTGTATTCATTATGCCACTATCTGCACTGCTCATGAACATACCTCCTATTTTAGTTCCGTAGTAATCCTCCCAGTGCACTTGTATCCGAGCTTGCTTTGCAGCTACTTTTCGCATCTGCAAAGTAAGCCGTGTACTGTCCGGATTACTACTGTTTTTAGTTCCGCTGCAGCCCTGCCGGCACACCACACACGAGCATGGTTTTTGCTGCTTATGCATCCAAAACCATGCTGTGCGCTGCTCGGGCTGCTGCTGTTTTAGTTCCGCTGCTTTTTTATTATAGTATACCTTTTTCTAATAAAAAATGGAACCATTTCTTGAAATTTTCTTCTTTTGATTCATATAATATAAATAACCGAAGAAAAAAGGAATGCAGAAATGAAGCGACTTATTGGGTTTATCCTATTTTGGATAGCGTTCGGAATGATTCTGATGCTGTTTATCACAAACGGCATCCTTGCCATCTGCCTCATTCTGCTCTTTCTCATCTGCGGCTATAACCTATTCTGCCATTAAAAAATTTCCACTTCGTGACAGTTGCAAGAATGCTTCGCATTCTTGTGAACGCACGCGCCTTACGCACAGTTCTTATAAGGTAAAACAAATGGGTGTCAAGCAATGCTGACACCCATGTTCAATCAAGCTGGTCTTTCCGATTAAGCTCTTTCCACTTTACCGGATCTTAAGCAGGATGTACATACATACATTCTCTTAGTACCACCGTTTACCTTTACCCTAACGGATTTAATATTGGATTTCCACATCCTTTTGGCTCTTCTGGATACCTGACTTCTGGAGTGGCTGATTCTCCTTCCGAAGAGGGAAGCCTTGTCACAGATTGCACACTTAGCCATTTTTACTGCACCTCCTTCGGTAATAATTTAAGGCTATGGCCCACAAACAAACCTATTTTAACAGAAACCGTAACAGAATGCAAGAACAAAATCACAAATATTTGTGAAATCCGAGCTTATTCTGCGGCAGACTGCCCTGCTACAACCTCATTTACCTTTTCCTGCATCTCCTTCTGCTCGCCTTTATCCTTTGTAAAGCGGTCAAGCACATCCGGAACCATGTCAAGCACCTTTGTTACCACATCCTGATTCTTTACATTGACAAGCTTTGCATGCCCATCTTTTAATACTACAACAGAACTTGGGGTAATTTTTCCGCCAAGTCCGCCGCCGGTGCTGCATGCATCTGCACTCTTTGCCCATGCGCCGGCACCGACCCCAAAGCTTACATCCACAAGCGGCAGGATAATTGTTCCGTCATCAAATTTTACTGCATCCCCCACTACCGTCTTTGTTGTAAGAAAACCATCCATTCCTTTAAACAATGCTTCTACTGTAGCATTAAATTTGTTATCTGCCATACCTGTTCTCCTTTTCTATTCTATTGTTTTTATGTTCTTAAACTCATGGATCAGCTGCTTCAGCCCCTGATTCCTTATTACTTTTATTGTCAGACACAATAGTGTAAAAATTTGTATCCTGCCTTTTAAATCTATATCACATTCAAAACGCTTCTCTTCAAAATCAGGCTGAACCGAAAGCAGTTCTCCATATCTGGCATACAGTACTGCAAGCACGCCAAGAGCCTGTCCTGTAGAACAAGGGTCACCGCTTCCATATATAAGCGTTCCGCTTACCTTCTTTGGAAGGATATGACGGAGCAAATGCTTTAGCTGTGACCAGGCAAAAGAAATTGCCTGTTTGTTTTCCTCTTTAGAAAAAATCTCTTTTACGGCTTCGGTACGGTGCAGAAGCTGTTTCAGTTTTTCTATTATCCTGTGGATAGTTTCCCTCAATTTCCGTATCTTATCGGCAATCTTTGAGAAAAACCCTTGTTTTTGTTCCGTCTCCTGCCGTTCTCCATGTTCTGTTTCTGGCTGTACATGCTTTGAAAAAACTTCTTCTTTCTCAGGCTGCTTTTCCTGTTGAACGGAAGCCTCCGGCATTTCCGGTTCTTTTATGGACTTCTTTTTTTTCGGCTGCTTCTTTGGCTTCTCTTTTTTCTTTTTCTTTGGCTTTTTTTCTTTGTCGGAACGATAGACCGGAATACCAAATACTTTTGCCACAATAAGCGGTTTCTGACCTGTGTACCATATTCTGGCCCGAAGAACAAACAAAAGCCAGGAAACCCCTGCAGATACTTTAAGAGGCCCGGAACCATATTGTATTTTTGCACGATAGCGGAATGGTGCAAATAAAAGCAGCAGCAGAACTGACAGCAGAATTCCGAATATCACTGCGATGAGAATTCCCAATATTTTTAATATAAGCAGCAACCAATTCATCATTCCCTCAAAAAGTACTCCCTCACCTTAAACTCTCCGGTTTCCCGATACACTTCCTCCAGCATTCGTGTCACCAGTTCCTCCGCCTCTGCCCTACCTTTTGCCAGTCCATATATGGTCAGAGAGCGCCTGCGGCAGTATGGGAACAAAAATCCTGCTGTATCCAGAATGTCAAACAGGTTTTCCTGATTGGACGGTTCTGCAACCAGAAAAATGCCAGGTGTAGGCTTTCCCTGCTGTATGCGCCGTTTGATGCGTTTTTTCTGTTTTCCTATCCCTTCGCCTATATATAAACAGCTTGACCAAGTTACCATCCTGTCTCCTTATCTTAACAGACTTTCCATTAAAATTCAACCTTATACATAACAGCTCCTCAAAAGTTCCATGCTGACTCTTTTCTCTCCCTCATCATGGCACTGCTCCAGCGAACCCCTCACATATTCCATCACCTCTGTGTGGGAATTAAAGTAAACCGGAAGTTCTTTTAAAACTGCCGCCATAACTGCACGGTTCTTTAATCTGGAGGAAGAAGAAAATGTTTCTTTTATCTCCTCTGCAAAACGGTTTCTGACCTGCTCCAAATATCCTTCAGGAAGCTCCTTCTCTTTTTCCGGCAAAAGCTCTGCATATACGCTCCCTGAATTCAGCCGCTGTACGGCAAGCAGGCGCTGGTGCACTGCGGAAAGCATCAATTCGGAAATTTCCTTGTTCATTTTCTCCGTTGCCAAAGAAAGCAACGGCTCCAACAGCAAAATGTCCTCTGAAAGCCGTTCCATTGCATGTTCAATTCCTGCAAAGAGTGTTTCTGTATCTGCCGTCTGTTCTATACAAAGTTTTTGTACCAGCCCGGTCGCTCTGGCGGCATCCTGCTCTGCTTCCAAAGTAAAATACGATTTTGTCAAAAGAACGGTCAGAAATGCATTGGCAATTGCCTGAATCCCCTCATAACATTCCGTCAGTCCACGCACCGCAGAACTTCCTTCCAAAAGCTGCTGCTTCCATCTCTCATATGTCTGCTTGTCCGGAACGGATACTGCCATCTCTTCTAAAACATTCTTTACTTTTTCAAGCTGTGGAAACTGTTCACCCATGCTTTCCGGCTGATACAGACCGGAAGCACTTCGGAGCATATAGTCAAACAGGTCAATGGAACTGCGGTCCGCTCCTTTATACAGGGCAAACGCACTCTCCACCAGTTCCATAAACTTCCCCTTTGTCATACGTACCGGCAGGCAGGAAAGCATCTCTTTAATTCTTTCATTGATTAAACCAGGCTCCTCATCAGAGAAAATCCACTGAAGAATCTCTCGTGCCGCTTCATCATTGTCAAACTCCCTTATATTTTCCTGCGGTTTTTCAAATTTTGGCTCCATGCGGTTTATCATATATTCGTACAATATAAATAAATCCGTATATGCCGTAAGGCTTTCCACTCGCTTTGTCACCTGTTCACGAAGCGCAGTGATCCGCTCTATCTCCTTCTTATCCTTATTGGGGTCATAACTGCCCTGCTCTCCATTGCCAAACAGACTCTCTTCTATAGAAAGCAGCAACTCTTCTTTCATCTTTTTTACTTCTTCATCCGGCACAAGCCTTTCCTCTGCTTCTGACTCTAAAAACATAGCAAGTTCTGTTGCCAGATTATATAAAGAAAGCTGCCCATAAGCAGATGCTGCCCTGTTCATAAGCAGTGGCAGGTTCTGCTCCAGTGCCTTTCTTGATCTGAGTTCTCCTGCCAGTTGTCTGATTGTTTTTTCCATTTTTATCCCCACACTCCTTTCAAAATCTGAGTTCTTCAGTTTGAACTATAGCACCGAATCATCGCCTTGATATACACACTATTTGGCGAAAAACCAAGCCAGTCCGTCTGAGGCAGGAGCCCTCCTGCAATCCCAAGAAACCCGGCCATACCAAATATAACAACCAGTGCCAGCATAAACAGCTGGTACCCCGCAGCATGCTTCCAGAGCTTGGCAAACAACATCGTTATGATAACTATACCACCGCTGTACGCTGTTGTATACAAAAACATCTGCAAACCGGCAAAAAACGGAAGTTCATTCTTCCATGCAAACAAAATAACTGCAGCAGTTCCAAATAATATCATTGGAAGCATCGCTGCAATCCCGCTACCAACCAGAAAAGAAGCCTTATAAAACGGAAGCACACACATCCGTTTTGCCGCCCTGCCGTGGCATAAATCCGCATAAGGAATTACAGCATAGACAGCAAGGAGACCAAGCAGCATAGACAGCACCGCAAAAATCACCTGCATATAAATCACTGTCTGTTTTGGTATATTTCCACTCTTTCCTTCTCTGTCAAGATACTCTGCCTGAAAGGAAAAATCAAACTCTTCTTTTGTCAGAAAGCTCGTCACATATGCCGCATAAGCTTCTTTGGAAAGCAGCTCTTTCTCTCTTCCTGACTGCTTCATCACTTTTTCATACGATATAAATCCTTTGGAAGTACAAAGGTCATACATAATCTCTCCTGCCACAATATCTGCAAGCAACGGTATTCCTTTACCTTCTGCTTCATACATCGTAATCAGCCGACGCTCTTCTCCTCTTGCAAGTGCATCCGCATATCCTTTCTTTATCACAAATACTGCTGTCAGCTTCCCTTCCGCAAGCATGGCAAGCAATTTATCCAACGGCGCCATTGTCACTCCGAATACTTCGCAATGATAAATACGTTCTGCAAGCTTCTCTGACAATTCTGTCTTATCCTCATCCAGAACGCCGATAAACACTACGCTTTTTTCTTCCTTTGCCTCTTCCAGAAAAAACAGAAGCAAAAAGAAAAACAAAAAACCAAGCACAAAGATAAGAAGTGTCTGCTTTTTCTTTAAAAGCAGCCGCAGCGCATGGGCGCATATCATATGTATTTCCGATAATATTCTACTCTGCATGGATAGCCTCCTCTCCCCTTCGTTTCATCAGAAACAAAAGCAGAAGCAGGAGCACCATTGATTCCGCCACAGCTGCTCCAATCATAAAAGGCGTCTCATTTCCTTCTGCAAATAATTGTACCAAACGGTAATTGGGAAGCCACTTCATCACATGCACAAACTGTCTCGGCAGATAGAGCTCAGGTAAAATGCTTCCGCCAAGCAACGCCATGCCAATAAAACTCAAACTGTATAAAAGCAAATAATTCTGCTTCTTTTTACATGCCATTCCAAGTACCGGCGGCAGCAAAAGCAACGGAAACAGCAGCACCACCTCTGTTCCAAAAAATGCAGCACTACGCTCTGCTGCAAACAAAAGCAGGCATCCTGCCATTAAAAACATCATCAAAACATACGGCAGAACTATAGCTGCAAAAAGCGACAGATAAGAAACTCCCATCAAACGAACCCGCCATGCCATACCGTTTGAAAAATATTCTCTCAATCTGCTTCCTGCCAAAAAGCAGAGCAAAAAGAGCAAAAGGCAGCCTGCACCACAGACCCAGCTTGCAGCTGCAGACAGTTCTGTTTTTGGCGCAATGCTTCTCCTTGCAAAAAACGAATCCTTACCAAGCGCCGTAAAAATTAAGTCCAGTGAAACATCTACATTGGCCTGTTGCCTCTCTTGATAAGAAAAACCTTGCTCTTTCATCTTTTCGTACAATGCCATGCAGTTGGCTTCCACGGAAGCAATATAAGTTTCATAGGCATCCAATACTGTTTTCAGCAGCAATGCCTTTGTTGCATCCTCAGCCAAAACAGATACCCGAATTGGCAGATGTTCCATTTGAATCATCTGCTCTGCAAAACCTTCCGGAATCACAAGCAGACAGTCCAGTTCTCCCTTATCAAAACGTGCCTGCAATACAGATTCTTCCCCTTCTGCTATCACTGCATACTTTGAAAACTCTTCATTGTCTTTAAAATAACTAAGCAAAAGCGCCGCATACTCTGAATTATCCTGATTGGAAATACCAATCGCAATGTATTTTTCCTGCGGATGTATCTGCTCCTGCCCATTTTTTCTGACATACGAAAAAGTGCTTATCATAAGTATAATAAGCACTATTCCTGCCGGAAGTATCCGTTTCTTTTTTCTGTTTATGGAACGCTTTGCCTCTGCCAGAAGCAGCCGCACTGCGCAAGTTATGCTATGCAATATATTCCGCCCCTTATTGCTCTCCTGCATTTGGAACAATCCGCTTCACATGCTCATGTGTATAGATATGATCCATGCAGTATTCATAATTACCGTCGCATTTAGAACAGAACCTGAATTCCAGATTCGGGTCGTCCAACTCCGTTCTTCCGCAAATGGAACACTTGTGCCTTGTAATAACCCTTTTTCCTTCATGCTGGCTTTCGTTGCCCATCTGCTGTGCGCGGCGCATTTTTTTCTGGAACTCCGCTTTCCGTTTCAGTTCTGCCGGAGAAATCCGTTTAAAATTGCGCGAAGTAAAGAAAAATACAATAAAATTCAGCAGTGATGCAATAATTATGACCTTTGTTACAATCCCACCCATAAAGAAACTATACAGAAGCATCACTGCATACAGAATGCCAAGTACTTTCATTTTGATTGGGATAATAAACATCAACAGTACCTGTGCTTCCGGGAAGGTCGCTGCAAAACCAAGGAAAATTGACATATTGATATAGTAAGTACTGATCTGAGAAAACCAGACTGCCGGAAGCAGCATCGTCTTTCCTTCTACAGCAATGGATGCATATTTTGTAAACACATCATATGCCGTCAAAGCGCCGTTTTCGATAATCTCACCAAATTCCATCCATGCAATTCCATACAGGATAAAACTTCCAAGAATCGTAAATATCATGCCGGAAAACAAATAGACGTTATAGCGGAAGGCACCCCATGTCCGCTCTAATGTCGTACCAATAGAAAAGTAAAAATATAACATCAGTACTGTGATCAGGTCCAGGCTTTCTGGCGGTATTAAAATCCATGTCACCAGCCTCCACACCTGACCATGCAGAATCAGATACGGATTCAGCACCAGATACTGCGCAAAACCCGGCGCCAGGATCTGCAGCAGATAGCCGACCCCATAACAGATAATCAGAATCAGCGACAGATTCTGAATTGCATATTTTCCGTATTTGCGTTCCATGTTATAAAAAAACTTTCCCATTTCGTAGCCATCCTTTTAAGTTTAGTGTCAAAACAAATCTTTTTTTCTGAAAATCAGCACGACAATCCCTGTAATCAGCACTGTTGCCCCAAGCACAAGAAAAAGGCTGTATGGATTGTTTCTGCCAGGCAACGGAACATTCATTCCATAAAAGCTTGCAATAATAGTAGGAATCGACATAACAATCGTAACCGTCGCCAAAAACTTCATCGCGCTGTTCTGGTTGTTGCTGATAACCGAGGCAAAGGCATCCATTGTGCCGCTTAATATCCCACTATATATGTTTGCCATCTCCATCGCCTGTTTATTCTCAATTATGACATCTTCCAGCAGGTCCTCATCGTCCTGATACCGCTTGACGCGCTCATTCCGCAGCATTTTTTCAAATACCATTTCATTGGAACGAAGCGAAGTCGTAAAATAGACAAGGCTCTTTTCCAGTTCCAAAAGTTCAATCAGTTCCTTGTTCTTCTGAGAAACATGAAGCTTATCCTCAATAATTTCACTCTGCCGGTTGATGGCACGCAGATACTGTAAGAACATCGTTGCTACACGGTAAAATATCTGGAGGATAAAGCGTGTTTTTTTATAGGTATAGAAGCCTTTTAGTTTTCCCGACTTAATCGGCAGAAGTACCTGGGAATCATTTAAACTCACTGTAATAATAATATCTGCCAGATTGATGATTGCAAGCGGCATCGTAATATAGCGGTTTTTTTCCTCCTTATCCACTTGTTCCTTTTCAATTGCAGGCGCATCTATTAAAATTAAAGTATAGTCCTCTTCCACCTCAATACGAGCGCGTTCTTCTGCACGTCTTCTTCCACATGGCATTCGGAAGAAATCTGTGCAAGTTCCTGCCTCGTTGGGTTCGTCATTGCCACCCAGCAGTTCCGCTCAATTTTATCAAGGGTTATGAGGCTGCCATTTTCCAACGTCTTAAAAATTTCAATCATTTGGCTCTCCTTTCTGCCCTTTTCCTACATTATAAAATTATACGTTATATTCGTCAAATGAATTTTCGATAAACTCTTCTGGCTTCTTAGGATATACCAGCTCCGGAAGCTCTGTCTTTGCCATTTTCAGCAGCTTTCCGGCTAAAACCAAAAACAACACACCGATAAGAGCAAGAACAAGAATTCCCATCATCCTTTCCGTCACCTTCTCAGGAATCAGAGAAAGCATCTGTGCTGAACCATTCACACACGCATGAAGTAAAATGGATGCCCAGATGGAATGAAACTGCTCTGCCACATATCCAAGCAGCATACCAAGGAAAAATGCATAAATTCCTTGAATCCAATTACCATGATAAACGCCAAACATCAATGCCTGCAATATATTCGCCCAAAGAAACGGCATAATCTTCTTCGCTTTCTGAAGAGTAACACCACGAAAAAGAAGTTCTTCTGCGACCGGTGCCAAAATTACTGTTACAATAATGGAAATCACTGCATTTCCACCAATCAGTGTTTCCATCAGCTCTGAGTATTCCGATACTGTGCTTTGGGGAAGCAGTGGGTAGATTACATTCAGGCACATGGAAATCATCAGCTGCAGAGCAATCCCCATAAGAACCATCCCGGCAAGCAGCTTTGAATTCCATATCTGTTTCCATGTCCTGTTTTCCCTTGGACAGTACTTTTTATACCAAACTGCCCCGAGCAGCAGCGTAGCCGCAACTGCAATTCCTCCAATCAGTAAGATTGCTGTTCCATTGCGCATTGCTTCCATCGTATAATCCATCAGCTCTTCTTTGTTTTCTATCTCTTGCGATGCTGCACCAAAAAAAATGACTACCGTGTAAACTGCCATGCCAATGGCAGAAACCACTACTTGGCAGAGATATGCTGCTATCATTGGCCAGATACAGCCAAATAATTTCATTGCGTTTTTCATGTTTGCGCCCCTTTCTTTTATCAAGCATATACTATGCCCTTATCTAGCGTCGGTGTACAGTCCGTCATTGACCATCTTACCACATTTCTCTATGTAATTCTATACCAATTTAAGCATCAGTGTACAGATGGCAACGGAAGTTATATGTTCTCAGGCAGGCGTGTCACAAAAATTCTGTTGTTAAAAACAAAAAGGTATTTGAAAACTATTTTCAAACACCTCTCTGTTCTTCGTCTATATTTTATTTTTGCATCTGATTTTTATTTAGACAGATAGCAGCATCAGTATACAAAGATTTAAATCTTCCGCATCAGCTTCTTTGCAACACACGACACTTTATTGATAAAGCGGACATCGGCACCAAAACGGATTTCAATGACCTTGACGTCCGAATTGTCAAAGACAACACCCTTGCCAAAGTACTCATGATATACAAGATCGCCCGGCTTTAAGTTGTCGATTTCTTCTTTGATAAATTCCTTTTCTTTAAGGCTTTCGGAAAGCTTTCTCATCCTGTCGCTTTCCTCCTGCTCTGCATATGGGTTATAGAATCTGGTTTCTTCAATGATTTCTTCGTTTACTATCTTTGCACGCTCTTTTCTTGCCAAGATGGAAGCCTCTGATTCATGGCCTTCTCTGCGTCTTGCAGGGCGCTCCTCTTCTTCAGCCAGTGGCTCTGGCTGTTTTCTGCGCATGACAGAAATCGGATTGCCGGAAACATCCTCCGGACCCTTGTTAAGCTGGATCTTTTTTAGATTATCAATTTTTTCTGAGGTCTCTGCAACAAGGGATTCCCTCTTACGCTTCATAATGATAAGGTAAATCAGTGCTGCTACTACAAGCACAAGCGCAAGGATACCAATGGCGCGTGCAATTGAGAGCACCATCCCTCCGCCTTCTCCGTCTTTTGCAGGAGCAGTAGTCGGCATAGGAGTCGGCGTAGCCTGTGGAGTCGGGGTTGGCTGTGGTGTTGGGGTCGGCTCCGGTGTCGGGGTCGGTTCCGGTGTCGGGGTTGGCAGAGGCACTGCTTTCTGCTCTGTATTTTTTACATATTTTGCATTGACATAGCCATGATATTCCACACCGTTTTCTACCCAGCGGACTTCATACCAGTTATTTCCATTATTTGCCTTTCCCGAAGACATTACTGCGACCTTATCGCCTTCCTTTAAGACAAGCTGTACCCCTCCCACGGTTGCAATCGGATAATTTGCTCCAAAACCTGTCCGGACGTTCAGCTCATCCACATTCACTTGGCCAACAAATGCATCTGCTCCCTGTGTGTCATCTGTCAGTTCATAAGTAGGCTCTGTTGCAGCAGAAACCTGCTGCGGCAAAACGGCACAGGTAAGCAGCATTGCCGTCATTCCGGATAACAGCCACCTTTTCCACCTTCTATTTATACGAGCGTACTCCATATACAGTCCTCCTTCTGCTTTCTCTACTGTTGTTTACTGTTTTCCTAAAAGATACGTAATAAACTGCTGCGCCGTTCTTCCTGAGAGACCGCCATGCGACAGTTCCCATGCATTTGCCTTTGCAAGCAGCTCTTCTTCTGTAAAATGAAGCTGCGGATATTTTTTCGCAATTCCGCGCACAATTTCAAAGTATTCTTTCTGGTTTGGCGCCATAAAGCTGATGCTGATTCCAAACCTTGCAACCAAAGACAGTTTCTCCTGCATTGTATCAGAACGGTGCAGTTCGTCTTTGGACATATCGGAACGGTCCGACCATGTTTCCCTGATTAAATGCCGCCTGTTCGACGTTGCATAAATCAGCACATTGTCCGGCTTAATTTCAAGCCCGCCCTCAATCACTGCTTTTAAATACTTATACTCTATTTCAAATTCCTCAAAGGACAGATCATCCATCGTAATAATAAACTTATAATTCCGGTTTTTAATGCGGGAAATCAAAGCCGCAAGCTCCGAAAACTGATGCTTATACATCTCAATCATACGAAGCCCTTCGCCGTAATATTCATTTAAGATTGCTTTGATGCTTGTAGACTTCCCCGTCCCTGCATCGCCGAACAGCAATACGTTGTTCGCCTTTTTTCCATGCACAAAAGCCTCTGTGTTTTCCACCAGCTTCTGTTTCTGTGATTCGTAGCCGATAATATCGGCAAGCCATACTTCTTCTGTGTTTGTAATCGGC
>CAJTZB010000050.1 GCA_910583815.1 uncultured Lachnospiraceae bacterium | reverse complement strand
TTCAATACCGTTATTAAAGACAAGAGCGGCAAAGAAGGTGGGTTATGGAAAGAATATTACGAAGCAAGGAAATGGCTGAAATAGTCCTGCTTCCGGTCAGACATCACAGCCCGGCATGCGCTTTCCATGTAAAGCGGATGATAGAGTGCCTTCATCCTGCTGCCATCCTGATAGAAGGGCCGGACAATGCAAACTCATTAATTCCGGTAATCGTGCATGAGGATACGCAGGCTCCGTTTGCCATTTACTACTCCTGCCATGATGAGGCAGGGCAGATTTCGGAGGAAAAGGAACATTATAAGTGCTACTATCCTTTTTTGGACTATTCACCGGAGCTTGTGGCGCTCAGGGAAGGAAACCGTCTTGGCATCAAAACGGCGTTTATAGATCTGTCTTATGGAAATATCCTCGCAGCATCTGCAGAAGGCAGAGGATTGCTTAAGCAAGAGGAAGAAAAAAATAACTATAATGACGACTATCTGCTTTCTAGGAATGAGTATTTAAAGCAGCTTTGCGAAAAGACAGGGCTTCGCAGCTTTGATGAATTTTGGGAAAAATATTTTGAACTGAACGGTTTGCACGAAGAAGACGACAAGTGGTTTTCTGACCTCTTGACCTATTGCAGGCTTGCAAGAGAAAATACGTCGGAAGAATCACTGGAAGGAGACGGCTGCCTTGCAAGAGAACGGCACATGGCGAAGCGGATTTTAGAATATGCGAAAGATGCCGCCTCAGAAACAGCCCCGGTGCTTGTTATTACAGGAGGTTTTCATACACCGGCATTGGAAGCACTACTGGAAGCGGAATCGCAGAAGATACAGGAAGCCGGAAAAGCAGAAAAGACTTCCATACCAAATCAGGGAGTATATCTGATGCCTTATTCTATGGAAGCTGCAGATGCATTGAACGGATATGCCAGCGGAATGCCGTTTGCAGGGTTTTATCAGAGAATCTGGGAAGGAATGCAGGTGGAGGAAGCCCCTTACGGAAACGTAGTTCTGGACATGATTGTTGCTTCAGGCAAGGAGACAAGAAGAAAAGAAGGATATCTTTCGACCTATGATGAAATCTGTGCCTGCGCTATGGCAAAGGGGCTTTCAGAACTGAGGGGCAAGAAGGAACCAGGAGCGTATGAACTGTTAGATGCAGTAATGTCTTCTTTTATCAAGGGAGAATATAATATTGCCTCAGACACGCCGATGCGGATACTAAAGAAACATATGACAGGAAAATCCGTGGGTAAGCTGTGCAGTCAGGCAGATGTCCCTCCTATACTTCGTGATTTTGAAGCACAGTGTAAGAAATTTGGGATAAAGACAAACTCTACCTTGGAGGCCGAGGCAACGTTATCTATTTTTTCTAATAAGAAACACAGGCAGGAGAGCATGTTTTTTCACCGCATGAATTTTCTGAACACTGCGTTCTCATGGAAAATAAAAGGACCGAACCTGCAGCTGAAAAAGGACAAAAACCTGATGCGGGAAATCTGGAAGTATAAGTGGAGCGCACAGGTAAATGCGGCTCTGATTGATGTATCCGTCTATGGTGCAACAATAGAGGAAGCGATTACAGGCATTGTAAAAGAACGCCTTGAAAAAGAACTCGGAGCGAAAGAAGCGGTGCTTTTGCTGACGCATGCGTTTGAAATGGGATTATCTGAACAGCTTCAGGTCATTTATGACAGAGTATATGAACTCCTGCTGCATGATTCGGATTTCTATTCCCTTGCAGAAGCACTGAAGTCGTTGATGATGATGCGGGAGCTTGGGTCTTTGTATAGCTCTAAGCTGGAGTTTGGGGGCTTGATGCATATGTCATGCAGAAAGCTGATTGCCCTGCTGCCATCTATGACAAGAATCAAAGATGAAGATCTGGCACAGTGCATAAATGCACTTAAGCTTCTGTACCAACTGACCGGAAGGGCTCCGCATACGGATGGTTCCGAAGAAGACTTTGAACAGGAACGAGAAACATATTATGACGCTTTGGATAAGATGAACCAGGATGGACAGATTCATGCAGGGCTTAGCGGATGTATCCACGGTATCTTGTATGGAAGCGGGAAAGAAACGGCGGCAGAAGTCGAGATGGTATGCCGGAGCTATCTGATGGGGACAAGGGAACAGCTGTTAAAGACGGCATCGTTTTTTAAAGGGCTGTTTTACACAGCGAGGGACTTAGTATTTATCGGTGAGGACTTCCTGAAACTGCTTGATATGTTTTTTGGGCAGGTGACGTCAGAAGAGTTCATGGAGCTTTTGCCGGAGCTGCGCATGGCATTTACTTATTTTACGCCAAGGGAAGTCGATAAAATTGCGGCAATGGCAGCAGAGCTTCATGGAAAGAAACATTCTGAGCTATTGGAACGTGAAGAAGTGCTGCCGGACTGGTATTCCTATGGAAAGGAACTGGATGACTATATCAAAGGCAAAATGGGCTATGCATCGTCATAAATGTTCCGAAAGTATTTGGAATGGAGGTGAGCGGTGTGAAAAATAAATTTTTCACACGCAAATTTGTGCCTGCGGCCCATACGCCCAAAAGCTTATGCTTTTTGGCGTCAAGAATTCGCAGGTTACGGAAAGGCGTAGGAGATTAGTATGGCGGATGATCAGGAAATACTGAACCGATGGCGGCTGGTTCTTGGAAAATATTCCGGAGAACAGATTTCATTTTCTTCTGATGGGATAAATTATATGGATATGGAAAGTGTGTTAGATTATCTGTATTCCAGAGAATATGGCGAAGAGCAGGGAATCCGTAAAGAGAGGGTGGGCGGACGCGAAGGTTCCAAACTTACCGTACCATACTGGCTGCATCAGATAAAGAAACTCTTCCCAAAACAGACCGTAGAAATTTTGGAGCGGCATGCTCTGGAAAAGTACGGAATGACGGAACTTATTACAGACCCGGAGGTGCTCCGGAAGCTGGAGCCGAACAGGGAGCTTTTAAAAACGATATTGGAATTCAAGCATATGATGAAGGGCGAGGTGCTCCATCTTGCCAGAGATATTGTGAAAAAAGTAGCGGAGGAGCTTACAAAGAAATTGGAGCAGCAGGTCAGGGTATCGTTTTTTGGCAAGCTGAACCGCAATGCAAGCAGTCCGGTTCGCTCTGCAAGAAACCTTGATATAAAAAAGACCATTCGCATGAATTTGAAAAACTATGATATGGAAAATGCCCAGCTTGTGCTGAAGGATGTCTATTTTAATTCTCGAATGAAAAAGTACAACGAGTGGCGGGTAGTGCTTTGCGTGGATGAAAGTGGTTCCATGCTTGATTCTGTAATTCACAGTGCGATTATGGCAGGCATTTTTGCAAAGATGCCGATGCTTGACACGCGGCTTGTTATTTTTGATACGAATGTTGTAGATTTGAGCGGCTATGTGGACGACCCTGTGGAAACGTTGATGAGCATCCAGCTTGGCGGAGGAACTGATATTGCAGGCGCACTTACTTACTGCGAGGGGCTGATTGACTTTCCGTACCGTACTATGGTTGTCCTGATTACCGACCTCTATGAAGGCGGAGGCTACCAAAGGCTTTACAGCGTTTCTAAGGGTATTATTGAAAGCGGTGCAAAGCTGGTAGTACTGACGGCACTTGATATGGAGGCGACTCCGAATTATGACAAGAATGCAGCCGCACAGCTGGCGGACATGGGCGCTTTTGTGGGCGCGATGACACCGGAAGAGCTGGCAGAATGGATAGGGAATATTGTCGTATGAGTGATTGGAAAAGCAGACTGGCTGATGTGGATGATGATTATCTCGTTGGCATCAGTAATAAAGGAATTGTAAAACGAGCCTATAAGGACAAGGAAGAGGCGGCAGCAGAAATTGTCAGCATGGAAGAGGAAGCATCCGTTCAGGTAGGAGAGGAAACGGTAACAGTATGTTTCCCGCTTGGAGAAAGCAAATGTACCTGTCCTTCCAGAAGCATCTGCCGCCATGTAATACAGGCAATACTGACATTAAGGGAACATTGTGTTACGGAAGAACCTTCCTCATCAGGCGGAGAAGAGGCAGCTCCTGAAGAGGTGCCGCAGGAAGAAGATATGCAGACAGATGCTTCTTCTAAAATTTGCAAGGAAATCAACGAGTACCCTCTGGCACCGCTGAAAAAGGTTCTTGGGAATAAACAGCTGCAGACCCTTGTCAATCAGGTGATGTCAGGCATTACGCCTCAGATACAATATGCTTCTGTTGTGACAGTGCGGCTTTTGGCACAGGAGGCAGGATCGGAAATTGTAGTAAAGCTTCTTTCGCCAATTGAGTATTCCGCCTGCACATGCCATAAAAAGGAGATGTGTGTACATAAGGCGGCAGCTATACTGTGGTGTAAATTGGATGCAAAGACCTTGGCAATAGAAGAACTCGCAGAGAGTGCCACAGAGGAACGTTCCTATGATATGGAGAAAGTAAGCGAAGCCGCTGTGCAGATGGAATCCTGTCTGGAAGAACTGTTTGCAATCGGGCTTTCCAGAACCTCTCAGGATGCATCGGATTATCTGGAACGGCTTGCAGTCATCAGCCATAATGCAGGGCTTGCCAGATTTGAAGGCTACTTTAGGACGCTTTTTGATTCTTATGGAAAATATTTTAGCAGGAATGCGGTATTTCAGGCATCTGGCCTGATGGGGCAGATGACAAGGATGTACCGGCGTGTGAAACTTCTTAAGCAGGCAAAAGACAATGCAGAAGTGGAGCAATATGCCGGGGAATTCAGGGCAGATTATGTTCCGGCAGGAAAGCTCAGCCTAATCGGGATTGCGATGGAACATTTTGAAAGCCAGATGGGATATGAAGGGGAGACGGTATATTTTCTGGAAGAGAACACGAAAAAGTGGTATACCCTGACAAATGCCAGACCTGTTTTTTATGAAGGCGGCAGAAGAAGGGTGCCGGAAAAAGGACAGGCTCCGTGGGGGATTGGCATTGCCCTCGAAGAACTTTTAAATACCAGAATATGCCTGACTGCGGCAAAATGTGATGAGAGAAGGAGGCTTTCTTCGAGCCAGGATACAACAGGAGAAGTGCTTGGCAAATGGAAGCCGTCGTTATCTGAGCTTTCCGGCTGGTATTATGAAGATTTTGGGACTTTGTTTTCTGAACAGATAGGAAGGCAGCAGAAAGAATGGCTGATATGGGATAGTTTTAAAGAAGAAGCCAATCTTGTGTTTGTCAATCCTGATTCTTTTGAAAAAGCAGACTTTTCCAGATCGGGACAGCAGCTTTCACAGCGCCTTTATGATAAGGCAGGACATGAACTTATTCTGGAGGTAACTTATTCCAAAGAAGAGGCGGGTACTATCCGTTATCTGGAAAGGCTTTCTGAAGGAAAACGACCTTGTTTTATCGGAAAGGTTTACTTAAAAGAAGGAAGAATCAGAATGCGCCCGGTTATGGTATGGGAAAACTTTTCAAAGCAATAAGGAGGGTGGCGATGGAACATGAGTTGACGTCAAGGCATGAGGCAATGGAGCAGCTGACAGAGGAAGTCCTTGGGCTGATGGAAGACCTGTACCAAAGCGGCTTTGATACGGTCCATGACAGCACGCTGCAAGGTATGGAGAAGATGGCAGCAAAAACCGGGCAGTATGGGATGCAGTATCTGTCAGAGCTTTTACGGCAGTTGGCAGAAGAAATTTCAGAGAGCCGGCACCGGATGAAACAAAAGACGGAGCAGATGGCGGAGCTTTATACTAAAATCAATGAATACTTGTATATTTGCAGACAGAAAACGGCGTATGACCGCGGACTAGAGTACTATTCTTAGATTGGGCAGATGGGGATGTCCATAGCTGGCATAAATTATGCCCGGCTAGTGTCAGGCACTTTTCGGATATTCCGCTCTTTATCAAGCATAAAAAAATCGGGATACTGAATGTCCCGGAATGGAGGATACTATGATTCAACCAAACAACAAACGCATTGTAAAAATTATGGAGCTTCTGGAGCAGACCGGCCTTTTTACATCAGATGACCTGACGAAGATTGAGGATTACCTGATGGAAGAAGAGGAAAGGGAGGTAGAGCAGCTTGGGCTGCAGAACCTAGAAATCCAGGATTTAACAGAATGCCTGAAAAAATTTCGTGGACAGTTCACTTCTCTTTTTTCAGAGCTTATAAACAAGGGGAAAAACAAAGAAGCAGAAAAGCTTGCAAAGATTCTGTTTGCGCTTGGCCGGTCAACAAGCAGAGATCTGTTTCCGGAGTATCTGATATCTAGTGACAAGACTCAGTTCCTCTCTTCGGAGCCGGCAAAAAAGGCAGCGCTTTATGCGTCTTATGCAGGCCATTATGAATCGATGCTTCGGAAGCAGTCTATTTCCACTTTGATAAAAATAGCAGGGAACAGTCTGGAGAATCTTATCCAGGCATTGGAGTACCAGCAAGAAGAAGCAGGAAATGGCAGGATTATGGTTTTGGCGGCATATTTTTTTGCTAAATATCCGAATGCAAAGCCGGATGAGGTGACAAAAATTGAGCCACAGGATGCTGAAAATCTGACACTGTATGAGGATATTATGAAAAACAGCCTGGAGGATTTTAAGTTCAAAAATGCAACATGGCAGGAATTAATAGAAATGGCTGATGGGAGCGGGGCTACAGATGATCGGATTTTGAATCTGAAGCCTCAAAAAAACTGTGTGGACTCATTTATTCTGCGTATTGTCGGAGGCGCGGCATTTGCCAATTTCTCATTGTCTCCATGCCTGAAAAATATCGTAAAGATATGCCTTGCGGCAAATGGAATCCTTATGCTGGATGCAATGGAAAAAATGGATGTTCGTAATTATTTTGCAGAGTATGGTGATAAACTGGATGAGTGGCTTGGCATCAATGCAAAGGCTTACATAGACTGGGCAGTGAAGAGAGACAGGGAAGATGTGCTAAAGGTGCAGTTTGTCCGCAACCATGAGGCATTTATGAAGTACAAGGAAAAGACCCAGATGGAAGCAGGCAACAAAATGAATGCTGTGATTAGGGAGCTGGATCCAGAATTATATGAGGAGACTCGTGCAAAGGAAATAGGCAGACAGCAAGACATACTGATGGATGCTATTATGGGACGTATAGACTCTGCGTGTGCCAATGAGATAAGGGAATATTTAAATGGGGAAACAAAGATAGATACTCTTTATCCACTGGAAGGGAAAATATCCAGCCAGTGGCATTGGTCTAATGTTCCTTGGCAGACGCTGCATGCTTATCGGAAAAACTATGGGAATGATGCTTTTAGTAACCGGTGTGAAGCCTTGATTATACTGTCCAGAGGAATCGCCAACTATTACTATCTCGAAAATGCCAGCAAGACGGGAGCAGAGGGTGTGCACAGCCTGTTTGCTGTTATGGAATCAGAAGGGATGGCATTGAGGTATCAGATGTTCGTTTATACGGATGTTCAAAATGCCTCTTATTACTGTGCAGAACAGTGGAGAGAAATATTTAATACAGAAGCGGAGAAAATCTTTCAGAAGTATTTGGAAGAGAGACGAGAGGAAACTTTGGCTGCGTTCCAGAATGCAGATAGTATTGGAAGATGCTTTGCATTAAGGGTGCTGGCAAAGGACCTCCAGAAGAACAAAACAGAACTTCTTGCCTTTACGCAGGATACGTCAAAAGCAGTAAAGGAAGAACTGCTTCCTGTTCTCTATGAAGCAAAGGATTGGAAGGAGGAAATTATTGCCCTGCTCTCCTCCAAAAAAGCAGCAGACAGGGATGTTGCTGTCCGTGTGCTGACAAAATGGGGCGGTGAGGAATATCAGTCTTTGATTTCTGCTGCGCTGGAAAATGAAAAAAATATGAAGGTTAGGGCGCTGATGGAAAGTGCGCTGAACATAAGCAGCGGCGAGTCAGCAGAGAGGGCAATCAGCCAGGCCGACTTTGTGAAAGAAATCCATAAGGGCAACAGAAAGCGCGCGCTTGCATGGGCGTACGAAACTCCATTTTCCAAGGTACATAAGAAAAGCGGAGAAGAAGCAGAAGAAGATTATATGCAGGCACTTCTGCTTTGCTACTCTACAATGGATACTTATGGTGTCAGCAAGAGCGCAGCTATGCTTGCAGAGGAGTTGGATACAAATGAACTTGCAGTCTTTGCAAATGAGCTGTTTGACAAGTGGATGGAAGCAGGAGCAGAGTCCAAAAAGCGTTGGGTGCTTTATGCTTCTGCAATTCATGGCGGAAACGACATCATAAAGAAACTCCAGCATCAGCTTCAGGAATGGCCACAGGCTGCCCGCGGCGCAATTGCTGCCGAGGCAGTTCAGGCACTGGCACTCAATCCGCTGCCACAGGCACTTTTGATTGTGGACGGAATTTCACGTAAATTTAAATTTAAGCAGGTAAAGGCGGCGGCTGAGAAGGCACTGGAGTTTGCAGCTTCTCAGCTTGGAATCACAAAAGAAGAGCTGGCAGACAGGATTGTGCCGGATCTTGGCTTTGATGAGACCATGAAGCGTGTTTTTGACTATGGAGAGCGTACCTTTACCGTTACGATTACACCGTCTCTAGAAGTTGAAGTATTTGATGAGAGCGGCAAGAAGCTGAAGAACCTTCCTGCGCCTGGAAAGCGTGACGATGAGGCAAAGGCAACGGCTGCCAGCGAAGAATTTAAGCAGATGAAGAAGCAGATGAAGGCAACGGTAAGCAGCCAGAAACTGCGTCTGGAAATGGCATTGTCCACAGAGCGCCAGTGGAGCGTGGAATCATGGAAGAGCCTGTTTGTCAAGAATCCGATTATGCACCAGTTTGCTATCGGGCTTATCTGGGGCATCTATGAGGACAGGAAGCTGATGGCAACGTTCCGTTATATGGAGGATGGTTCCTTTAATACGGAGGATGAGGATGAATTTGAATTGCCGGAAGAAGGGCAGAACACCAAATTTATCGGGCTTGTGCATCCGATTGAACTCTCCAAAGAATCTTTGGAGACGTGGAAGCAGCAGCTGGAAGACTATGAGATTGCACAGCCTATTGAACAGCTGAACAGGGCAGTTTACTACAGGACAAAGGAAGAAGAAGAGCAGAAGAGCATGGAGCGCTTTGGCGGTTATATCATAAACGACCTGTCGCTTGGAGGAAAGCTGCTAGGGGCAGGCTGGTACCGTGGTTCTGTTATAGATGGCGGCGGTTTCTATGTTTTTTATAGAGAAGACCCGGAACTTGGGCTTGGAGTAGAACTGAACTTCTCCGGCAGCTTCGTAGGCGGCTTCAATGAAGATGTGACGATATATGATGCAAAGTTTTATAAAGCAGGAAGCGTGAAGCGTGGAAGCTATGAGTATGATGAAGTAGATGATAAGAAAGCATATCTGTTAAAAGACGTGCCGGAACGGTATTTCAGCGAAATCATATTGCAGATTTCCAAAGCTCTTGCATCCAGTACAGGAAGAGATGAAAATTGGAAAAAAAATAAATAAATAAGCAAACCAGAAGCAAGAAAAGAGGCAGTGCAGGTGCACTGCCTCTTTTCTTGCTTCATGGGATACTGCGTCCTATAAAACAAAAATGCTCTGCAGGAATCGTACTACAGCTCAAAAACATTGACAACAGTTATGTGACGCGGTAATATAGTAAAGCATAGGCAAAAGTGCAGGAAAAAAGTACATTGAACAGGTTGGACGGAGCGGTTTGATGCATAGAAAGGCCTCCAAGCTGTCCGGTGGCCAGAAGCAACAAGAGAGAAGGCTGCAAAGGAAAGAGAACAAAAAGACAATGAGGTTATGAAAATGGAAATCAGATGGAATGTATATAAAATTGGTTTTGAAGCAGGGGGATTGATTTTATTTGCAGTTGTTATGCTGCCAAATTTTCTGTGGTTTGCAGTTCCGACGCCAAATGATGTGCTGCGCAGGGAATCCATCACTCCGATACTGGACATGGCTGCGCAATGTTTTCAAGTATTGCTGGCAGCAGCACTTTGCATGGTAAAAAATACCCAAGCAAAAAGGCCAATGGGTACGAAATTTAAGCTTGCGGTCGCTTTATTTGTGGCATTGTATTATATCGGATGGGGACTGTACTATACAGGCATAGCAAGTTCCCTCGTTATTTTGGATTTATGCATTGCACCATGCATGGCATTCATTGCGTTTTCGGCTGCAAGGAAAAATGCGTTTTCTTTTGTTTTTGCAGCGGCGTTTATGGTGTGCCATGTGGTGTATGGGGTGGTGAATTTTTTTTTATAATACCTGCCATGAGCAGTGAATTTGTTTTCTTGGAAACGGTTCACTGCTCTTTTTGCTTTCGGTATTGATTGGGAGACATCCCTTTTATTTTCCGGAAGGCATCACCAAAGTAGTTCCCATCAGAAAACCCACAGGCCAAAGCGACTTCTGTAATTGACAGAGGCGTAGTTTTTAAGAGATTTTCGCTGTCCTGAATCCGAAGATGGGTCAGATATTCCTTGAATCCAAATCCGGTAGTTTCCTTGAATTTTTTTGAAAAATAGGATGTACTCATGTGGGCGGCCTGTGCTGCTGACCGGAGAGATACGGTTTGGCGGTGGAAGCGGTGGATGTAGTGGACGGCTTCCTGAATCGCTTCATCGGCTTGGTTTAGAGACTGGATGGCCGGAACCTGCATCTGATGTTCCAATCGGGCAAGGCTGATGAGCAGCTGTATGAGAAGGCTCTTCGTCTGCAGCTGCGAGTAGGCATCAGGGCGGGAAGTTTCCTTCTTCATTTTGGCAAGGAGCAGTTCAAAGCCGGGGCGCTTTGCCATCGGAACTGTCAGTTTAGGGCAAGAGAAAATTTCATCCAGTCCTTTAGAACCATGCTCTGAAAACATTGATAAATACGGAGGGATAAAACGGATGTCATACCGGTCCGCACCTTTGCCGTCTCCATATATAGTGCGATGGAGCCTGGATGGAGGAATTAAAAAAATATCGCCGGGGGCGGCATAATAAATTGTGTTGTGTATAAACATCCGGCACTGTCCGGAGCAAAGGTAGTACAGTTCATAATAAGGGTGGTAATGGGGGGCGCCCATAGAAAAATCCGCAGTACGCTTAAGCCGGTCTATGGTAAAGCGGTCGATGTTATCTTGAAAAATACCTTCCGGCATAGTTTTCATCCTCCTTATATGGTGAACAGTTCGTCTGTACACCAATGCCAATGACCTAATATAATAGAATAAAAAATCTGTATTATTATAATAAATTCCTTAAAAAATCCGTATAATTACGTTTTCTTTTGTTATATCATAAACATGCTTACAAGTAAAGTAGTGAACAACAGAAGAAATGAGGATTGTTTTTATGAAAGCTGAATTATCAAAGAAGGATGAGAAATTTTTAGCCTTTTCCCTTGGCGCGCCTGTCTGGAAGGTTGTTTTGCGGGTAAGCCTTCCTTTGGCGCTGTACCAAAGCCTGAATCAGCTGTTTAAGATATTGGATTCTATGATGGCGGCACATATCAGCCCTTCGGCTGTGTCAGCGGTCGCTTATCTGTCTCAAATCAATTTGACGCTTTCCGCCCTTGGAGGAGGGCTGGCGGTAGGGGCAAGCATCAAAGTGAGTCAGGCTTATGGAGCCGGACAGTTTGAACTGGTCAAACGCAGAGTAAGCACATTGTTTGCCATGTGTGCGGTATTAGGTGCTGCGTTGCTCTTGGTTCTTGCCCCGAATGCAGCAGGCTTTTTGAGGCTGATGAATACACCGGAAGAGGGTATTAAAGAGGGAAGCACCTATTTTGTCATAGAGCTGTTTGCCCTTGTAGTTACGTTTTTTAACAATGTCTATATTGCGATTGAACGGGCAAGGGGGAATTCGGGGCGCATTCTGCGTCTGAACATGGCAGTGATTCTTATGAAATTAGGATTGACGGCATGGTTTGTATATGGGCTTTCAGGCGGGATTACTCTAATTTCAATGGCCACGCTGATTTCCCAAGGGTTGCTGTTTTTAGCGGCTGTAATCAATCTGAATCAAAAGGACAATGCGTTTGGTTTTTCCTTAAAAGCAATTTCAATGAAGTGGAACATTATGGCTCCTATGCTTCGGCTTTCGTTCCCTGTCATGGTAGAGAAAATGGCATTTTCGCTGGGGAAGGTCGTAGTCAATTCCATGAGCACCGTTTACGGCGAGCTTACCGTAGGAGCACTTGGAATATCAAATAATATCGGTGGGATTACTACTACGCCCCAAAATGGATTTCAGGAAGGTGCTTCTGCTGTTATCAGCCAGAATTTGGGTGGTGGAAAACCCAAAAGGGCGTTGCAGGCATTTTGGTGGACGTTGGGAATCAACATTGGGCTTGGCGCAGTGCTGATGACATTCTCTTTGCTGTTTGTCGGCCCGATTACCCGGATGTTTGCGGGAGGCGATTTGGAGTTTGCCGAAATGATTGCAGGAATCTACTGCTATGAAGCGCTTGGTGCGATTCCGCTTGGCATCAACTCGGCAGTGCTTGGGCTTTTATATGGATTTGGACGGACAAAAATCACTCTGGTCATGAACTTTTGCAGAGTATTTGTATTCCGTATCCCTGTGTTATGGGCGCTGCAGACGTTTACTGACCTTGGAAGTTCCAGTGCCGGTATCGTAATGGGGGTCAGCAACGTATGCAGTGGGCTGCTGGCAGTTTTGATTCTTTTGATTGAGGTAAAAAGAATCAAGCGGACCTATTGTGCAACGCAATAAAGTATGCTATGATTATCCACAGATTTTGAAGCAGTAAGGATGAGACAGGGCAAATGGAAATGATAGAAGCGAAAAATCTTGCATATGAATATATCCGCCGGGATGAAGAGGGAAATGTAGAAGGCATTACCCGCGCAGTGGACGGTGTGACCCTGGATGTCAAAGCAGGTGACTTTGTGGCAATTTTGGGACACAATGGTTCGGGCAAATCGACGATTGCAAAGCAGATTAATGCAATTTTGGAGCCGACAGAGGGGACATTATATGTAAACGGCATGAATACGGCAGAGCCGGAACATCTTTGGGACATCAGGCAGTCTGCTGGAATGGTATTTCAGAATCCGGACAACCAGATTATTGCATCAGTTGTGGAAGAGGATGTTGCGTTTGGACCAGAAAATCTTGGGATTCCAACGGAAGAAATCTGGAAGCGGGTAGAAGAGAGCCTGAGTGCGGTAGGAATGACAGAGTACCGCAGCCATTCTCCCAATAAGCTCTCTGGGGGACAGAAGCAGCGTGTGGCAATTGCAGGCATTATGGCAATGCGTCCGAGATGCATTGTGTTGGACGAGCCGACTGCGATGCTTGATCCGGATGGCAGAAAAGAAGTGCTTCGCACGCTGCATGAGCTGAATCGGGCGGAGCATGTGACAATACTGCTGATTACACATTATATGGATGAGGTCATTCATGCAGACAAAGTAATTGTGATGGATGACGGAAAAATTGTGATGCAGGGAACGCCAAGAGAGGTGTTTTCCCATGTGGAGGAATTAAAGGCGCATCGTTTGGATGTGCCGCAGGTAACAGAACTGGCATATGAGCTTCAGAAGGAAGGCATGCCGTTGCCGGACGGAATTTTGACCATCAAAGAATTTACAGAGGCAATAGAGGCGTTAAAGGCATAGAGCGGAAAGCCGCCTATGGCGGCAGAATGAGAGGCACAATGGCAATTTATATTGACCACCTAAATTATATTTACAGTCAGGGGACGGCTTATGAAAAACATGCACTCAAAGATGTCTGTCTGGAAATTCCGGATGGGCAGTTTATCGGGCTGATTGGGCATACTGGTTCCGGGAAATCAACGCTGATTCAGCATCTGAATGGGCTGCTTAAGGCGACAAGCGGCATTATTTATTTTAACGGCCGTGATATTTATGATGAAGATTTCAGCATGAAAGAGCTTCGTTCCAAAGTCGGTTTGGTATTTCAGTATCCGGAACATCAGCTGTTTGAGACGACCATCGTCAAGGACGTGGAGTTTGGCCCAAAGAACCAGAAACTGCCGCAGCTCGAAGTCCAGCTTCGGACGTTTGAGGCAATTAAAATGGTAGGCATACCAGAGGAACTTTATGATGCATCTCCGTTTGAGCTGTCTGGCGGACAGAAGCGCCGTGTGGCAATTGCAGGAGTACTGGCAATGAAGCCGGAAGTGCTTATTTTGGATGAGCCGACGGCGGGTCTTGACCCAATGGGACGAGATGAAATACTGGAACAGATTGCACATATTCAGAAAGAGCGAAAAATTACAGTTATTTTAGTGTCACACAGTATGGAAGATGTGGCAAAATATGTAGACCGCCTGATTGTAATGGATCATGGCAGCGTCCGCTTTGACGGTACGCCAAAAGAAGTATTTGCACATAGCAGAGAATTGGAAGGCATCGGACTGGCAGCGCCGCAGGTAACTTACCTTTCCCATGCCCTGCGTGAGCAAGGAGTGCCTTTGGATGAGGATGCGACAACTGTAGAAGAGGCAAAAGAGCTCCTGCTTGCTTGGTGGAAGCGAGAGAAGGTCTAGGAGCAAAATGCCGTTTATGCGGCAGAATGAGAGGAAATATGATTCGAGATATTACAATAGGACAATATTATCCGGCAGATTCTGTTCTGCACCGGCTTGACCCAAGGGTAAAGCTGCTTGGAACGCTTACCTTTATTATATCTCTGTTTTTGTTTGACAGTTTCGTGGGATACCTGATTGCAGGGATTTTTCTTGCGTCTGCTATCCGGCTTTCCAAAGTTCCGTTCCGCTTTATTGTCAAGGGACTGAAAACAATTGTTGTATTAATGGTATTCACAGTTACGTTCAATCTGTTTTTAACAAATGGCGAGGTTCTGTGGCAGTGGAAATTCTTGAAAATCACATACGAAGGTGTT
>CAJTZB010000049.1:12885-14982 GCA_910583815.1 uncultured Lachnospiraceae bacterium | reverse complement strand
GTCAAAATAGTCGTCTATGCTATGTTCCTCCATCTGCATTCCTCCGGCATTCAGTTTCTTAAAAAAATGGACAAACTCATAGCCCGTCAAGAAATCCGGCAGTACTGGAGATGCCGATACCAGCCCAATATCAGCAAAATCCACTTTTCTCTCCGAGCCGTCTTCTGCTATCCAAAGTTCTCCTTGTTCGTAGGGAATATCTTTTGTCATACACTGGAACAAGGTTGTCTTACCTGCGCCGTTGCGTCCAAGAATTCCATATATCTTTCCTTCTTCAAACACATACTCTGCCCCTCGCAGCACTTGCTTTTCATGATAGCTTTTCACCAGATTCTTTACTTTCAGCTGTGTCATGCTTTTACTCCTCTTCTTCCTCTCTTATCGTCCACTTTGGCACCAGGCTGCCTGTGCCCGGACGTTCCATAAGCATTGGCTTCTTGCGGATATTTGTATTCATGTAAACTGCCCCTGACGAGTGCATCATTTCCCCACAGAACAGCAGGAACACAACCAGATTTGTTTCCATCCCTTTCCGGTAAATTGCAAGCGTCCCATTCTCGTCTGCTACGGTAAGCCGCTCTGCCATCATATATTTCGTCAGTTCTTTTAAAATCTCTTCTGCTTCTTCTTCGGAAATTCCAAGCCGTACTGCCGCAAGCCGCACCGTAAAATGTTCGTCCGCTCCACGCATATCCATATCAATCAGCATATCCAGATAATGAGGCTTTGCCAAAAGAGCAAACAGGCGCATATATTCCTCTGGCTGTTTCAATGCCGATGCCCAGCCGCCCTCCGGTTCCGGAAATACAAGCGCAAACTGCCGGTCTTTTACCATGCCATACAGCATACAGCCTTGTTCGTCGTTTAACACCATTTGAGGGGGAATCATCCCTGAGAGTTCTTCCGCACTCCGATCCATCACCTCTCCCGGAAGCATTTCAAGTACGGAGCCAAGTTCTGGCGTATGGTTTAAAAACACTGTCTGCTGCATCACCCGGATATAGCGGAGCATTTCCTCCATACAGTGTTCTTTTGGAATATGCAAAAGCTTCTGTTGCAGCAGCTTTTCTATATCAGCTGCATCACCGCCGTCTCGTCCAAACAGTGCGTCAATCGAGACATTCAGGCGGTCAGCAATCGCGAGCAATAGCTCCACGTCCGGCGTACCGCCGCATTCCCAGCGAGATACTGCCTGTGTGGAAACACCAACTGCTCTCCCTAGTTCTTCCTGTGTAATGCCCTCTTCTTTTCTGTATTTTGCAATCATCTCTCCTAAAATGCCCTTACCCATTTTCTATCAAATACTCCTTTCAAACCTTGAGGATTTTATGTTCATTATTTCATCAATTGCTATTTGTATTATACTTCATTTATTAGTTGATTTCTATGCAGGTATATTTGTTAAAAATCAAACAACGGTTGATTTTTAAGTCAGGTTCCAAACAAAAGCCAAAAACAGTTGTATGCTTTCTCCCAGAGTGGTATTATTGTAAAAAAGAAGTACAACCATAGCGTTGGTGTACAGTCTGCAAAAGAAATCCAGACAAATTTCAGAACGGAGGCTTCTATGAAATTCGGCTACTTTGACGACCATGCAAAAGAATATGTCATCACAACCCCAAAGACCCCATTGCCTTGGATTAACTATCTTGGCTCTTATGAGTTTTTTTCTTTAATTTCCAATACCTGCGGTGGCTACAGTTTTTACCGGGATGCAAAGCTGCTTCGCCTGACACGCTACCGTTACAACAATGTCCCATATGACAGCAACGGCAAATACTATTACATAAAAGACGGAGACACGGTCTGGAACCCCGGCTGGCAGCCAACAAAAACTCCGTTGGATTCCTATGAATGCCGCCACGGTATTGGCTACAGCCGTTTTACCTCTTCCAAAAACAAAGTAACTGCATCGCTGCTTGCATTTGTCCCATGCAATGACAGCTGCGAAATCAACCAATTGACGATTGCCAACCATTCAGAAACCGTAAAGAACCTTTCCCTGTTTTCCTATGTGGAATGGTGTCTTTGGAATGCAGACGATGACATGAAAAACTTCCAGCGGAATTTAAGCTGCGGCGAAGTCGAAATTGTTGG
>CAJTZB010000049.1:0-12875 GCA_910583815.1 uncultured Lachnospiraceae bacterium | reverse complement strand
CACTCTACCACAAGACAGAATACCGCGAACGCCGCAATCATTATGCAGTATTTTCAGTCAACCATCCAATTGACGGTTTTGATACAATCCGTGACGATTTCCTTGGAGCATATAACGGCGCAGACCATCCGGAAGCAGTTGAGAGAGGGCAGGCAGGCAACAGTGTAGCGAGCGGATGGGCGCCAATCGCCTCCCATCAAATCAATATCACACTGAATCCGGGTGAAGAAAAAACATTTGTATTTGTACTTGGCTATATAGAAAATCCGGAAAACGATAAATGGGAAGCCGCCAACATCATTAATAAGAAACCGGCGGACAAACTGCTTGCAAAATACCAAAGCGATGCTGATGTAGATGCAGCCTTTGCAGAACTGAAAGCATATTGGGACACACTGCTTTCTTGCTACCATGTAGAATCCAAAGATGAAAACGTCAACCGTATGGTCAATATCTGGAACCAGTATCAGTGCATGGTGACATTCAATATGTCACGTTCCGCCTCATACTATGAATCCGGCATCGGAAGAGGAATGGGATTCCGCGATTCCTGCCAGGATCTGCTCGGTTTTGTGCATCTGATTCCTGAACGCGCAAGAGAACGCCTGATTGACATTGCTTCCACACAGTTTGAGGACGGAAGTGCCTACCATCAATATCAGCCACTGACGAAAAAAGGGAATTCTGATATTGGAAGCGGCTTCAATGATGACCCTCTCTGGCTGATTGCAGGTGCAAGCGCTTATATCCGCGAAACCGGCGATATGTCAATTTTAAGAGAGCAGGTTCCGTTTGATAACGACTGGAAAAAGGCCACGCCTTTTATGGACCATTTAAAACGTTCATTTGACTATATCGTTACCCACAAAGGTCCGCATGGACTGCCTTTGATCGGCCGTGCAGACTGGAATGACTGCCTGAATTTAAATTGCTTTTCGGAACATTCAGGCGAATCGTTCCAGACATTTGGACCAAGCGAAGGTCCTGTTGCAGAATCCGTCTTTATTGCAGGCATGTTTATAAAATACGGACAAGAGTATGCCGAACTTTGCGAATTACTTGAAAACGAAAGAGAAGCTGCCTACGCACGAGAAGAAGTGAAAAAAATGTACAACGCTGTTCTTTCAGACGGCTGGGACGGAAGCTGGTTTGTTCGTGCCTATGACGCTTACGGCAATAAAGTTGGCTCCAAAGAATGCGAAGAAGGGCAGATTTTTATTGAACCGCAGGGCTTTTGCGTACTTGCAGGAATCGGAATAAAAGAAGGACTTGCGGAACAGGCTCTGGATTCTGTCAAGGAACATCTTGATACAAAATATGGAATTATGATTCTCCAGCCCGCCTACACCAAATATCATTTAGAGCTTGGCGAGGTTTCGTCGTATCCACCTGGGTATAAAGAAAATGCCGGAATCTTCTGCCATAACAACCCTTGGGTTTCCATTGCCGAAACCGTACTTGGCAGAGGCGACCGTGCGTTTGAAATCTACTGTAAAACCTGCCCTTCCTGTCTGGAAGACATCAGTGAAATTCACCGTACGGAACCTTATGTATATTCACAGATGATTGCAGGCGCCGATGCAAAATTTCACGGCGAAGCAAAAAACAGCTGGCTTACCGGCACTGCAGCATGGACATTCGTCAATATTTCGCAGTATATTCTGGGCGTATACCCAACCCACTCCGGCCTCAGCATCAACCCTTGTGTGCCAGACGGCTTTGGCGACTTTGCTCTAACTAGAAAATACCGCAATGCTGTTTATCATATCACTGTCAAAAATCCTGACAATGTCAGAAAGGGCATCAAGAAATTAACTGTGGATGGCGAGCCAATAACAGGAACCGTCATTCCTTATAGAAAGGGCAAATCGGAATATCATGTGGACGTTCTGATGGGATAGTCAGAGAATCATCTTGACAGAAAACAGCATAGAGGCAAAACGACAAACACAAAGCAAGCTTGTCGTGTCGGCACTGCTGCTGCGCTTGAAAATTGAGGAAATCTATAGTACAATAAAACTACTACCACTTATCAAGTGGCGGTGTAATTTCTTAAACAAATATTATTTCAGAAAGGATGTATCTCACTATGAAAAAGTTATTTGGCATCGCCCTGGCACTGACAGCACTTCTGCTGCTTCCTGCTACAAAAACAGCATTTGCAGATGAAGAAGTAAAGACTCTTTACGCCGTAGAAGCAAACTCCGAAGGTCTGGATAACGCAACAGAACAAACCGACCATGCGCTGTATGAAGACGCTTACGGCTACATAGGCTTAAAGTCCGCAGACAACACCGGAAAAATTATTTTCAATGCAGATGTTGCAACTGCCGGAAAATATGAACTTCGCGTAATCTACGCTGCAAAGGAAGGTTCTTCCGCACGTAAATTAAACCTCACTGTAAACGACGGCGCCACTTCTTTGGTCAATTTAACTTGCGCTGCAGACTGGGATACTTTTATGGAATATAAAGTATATGTTCAGCTGAATGCAGGAACCAATACCATTATTGTCGGCACTCCTTCCGATTATGACAATGATGCCGTTAAGACACCAAATGTCTACGCTATCCAGTATGTATTAAAAGAGGCTGCACAGGCACCAGATACAGATAAGACACCTGACACTGACAAGAAGCCTGCTACTGATAACACTCCGGCTGCAGGCACTTACGAAAATGGTGTTTACACCGTAGCAAAGGGCGACTACTTAAAGAAGATTGCAGAAACCCTTCTTGGAAAGTCTTCGCTTTGGAAGAACATTTACGAAGCAAACAAGGAAACCATCAAGAATCCTGACCTGATCTATCCGGGTATGAAGCTTGTAATTCCAGAATAAAAACCAGAAGTCAAAAGAGCGCTTTCAGGAAAACCTGATGGCGCTCTTTTTTCCAGTATATCAACGCTGCCTTTACTTGTCAAGTGAAGGTATTGACGTAAAGAAACTAAATGACAGACAGCTCGCCAGAATCCGAAATCAGAAAATGGGATTTGTCATGCAGGATTTTGCATTGCTGCCAAAGCTGTCAGTCTATGAAAACATTGCCATACCACTTTATTTAAGCCCTAATTCCAGCATCAGAAAAATACATGAAATTCCCTGCCCTGCTTATTCATCCCAAAGATTTGGAACATCAGAAGATTTTATATAGGAAAAAGAAGTTCCGCTTTCTAGGTATTCCCAAGTGGAATCTGTAAAAGTGACTGTCGCAGCCTCTCCTTCTACTGTAATAATGCCGCTAATAGGGTTGCCTGCTGCGTCTGTTGCCGTAAACTTCATGCCTTCTGCTGTCAGCTCTCCAACTCCATCATTTAAGGAAGTCAGCCGGTAAATCCCAATCTGAATGATATAGCCTCCATCTTCACCTTTCGCAATCTCAAGACCTGCCTCTTTCGTATCCGAATCCAAATACTCCCCCAAATAGACAGTATCATCTAATATCTGGCCGGTTGGGATGCCTCCTTCCTCCGGATTGCTCTGTGAGCAGGCTCCAGATACCAACATCAAAGCCACCGCCATAACAACGCCAATCTTTTTCATCTTATCACTACCTCTGTCTTTCTATACAGGTTATCGCACCAGTAAGCAATACTTCTATGTCCTCTTCCAACATAGCCTGGCACCCATCAAAATCCTCTTCTTCCAGTTTTTCTTCTATTCTTCTTGCCTCTTCCTGAAGAATTCTGCCCCACTCCTGTATCCCCATAACAGAACATAAGGCAGCCTCATTTTCTGCGCAAAAAGAGTGCAGGTCCCGGCACATATCTGCTATCTTTTTTGCACATTCTCCTACCGCAGCCCTGTCCTTCTTTTTTCCCGCCTTGAATTCATTCCACAATTTCCGGATTTCCTGACATTTGCTCACATATTGGTCTTTTTCGTTCATACTTCTTCATCCTTCCCTTTGCATATATACATTACTAGCGTCGGTGTACAGATGGCAACACGCCTCACCAAAGCTTTGCAAAAAGCGAGGCACTTACTACAGTAATCATGCCTGAAACTACAATTGACAAGCTGCTCATCGCCCCTTCGACGTCTCCAAGCTCCATTGCCTTTGTTGTGCCAACTGCGTGCGAAGCAGTGCCGATTGCTATTCCTTTTGCCACCGGCTCATCAATATGGAACAGCTTCAGCACAAACTCTGCCATTACATTGCCCAATACTCCGGTAATGATAATAACTGCAACCGTAATCGGCACATAGCCGCCCAGCTCTTCTGACACTCCTATGCCAATCGCTGTCGTAATTGACTTTGGAAGGAATGTTACATATTCCTTATGGCTGAATGAAAACAGTACTGCCATAGCCAAAACAGACAGCATAGATGTAACAACTCCCGAAATAATTCCTATGAACACTGCTTTTTTGCTCTTTTTCAGCACTTCAAACTGCTCAAACAGCGGAATTGCCAGACAGACTGTAGCCGGAGTCAGCAGATAATTCAGATACTTCGCTCCTTCATAGTAATAATTATAATCTATCTTACAGACAAGAAGAAATGTGACCGTAAACACAATTGACAGCAACAGCGGATTCAACAGGCCCCACTTGAATTTTTTCTTTAAAAAGCTCCCCAAAAAGAATGCTCCCAAAGAAATTACCATGCCAAAATAAGCAGATTTCTGGATCAGATCAACCATTCTTCACTCCTTTTTTGTGCCGCAAAACGGCCTGTGTCACCAAACCGGAAACAGCCATGACAAGCACTGTGGAAACTATGGTAACAGCCAGATATACAAGCAGGGAAGGCTTAATAATTTTCCATGAATCTATAATGCCGACCGCTGCCGGAAGGAACATCACCGGCATAATCTCTATCAGAAAATCCCCTGTTTCCTTGACCAGACGCAGCGGAAGGAGCCTTGTCTCAAGCAGGGCAAACAAAATCAAAATCCCATAGATGCTCGCAGGTATTGGAAGAGGCAATAGCATGTGCAGTACTTCTCCAAGAAAGGAAATTGCTAAAATAATCAAAAACTGTTTTACATATTTCATATTCTTTCCTTTGCCCTGTTGCCTTATTTCTTCTCATGCAGTCTTTTCCGCCATGCCAGCAGTGCTGCTGCAGCTATTGCTACTACAGCAAAAATACCAAACAAGCGTCCGGCAAAACCGCTTTTTTTCTGTGAATCTGCCTCTGCTGATGCCGGCTTTGTTGGCTGTGGCACAGTTTCATCTTCTCCCGGTTCTGTACCATCCCATTCCGGTGTTATCTCCGGCTGCTGCGGTTCTTTTCCCAATTTCCGCGCTAAGACACCCTCTAAGGTAGGCGTTGCCGGAAGCATCAGACCGGTTGCCTCATCAAACCGAAGTACATCAATGCACGTCTCACGATGGAACCCTTTCCCATCTGAAAAATATGTGAGCGGGGTAAAGAAACGGTGATACACAATGTAATATTCATCCTCATCCGGAATCTGCAGAATACAATGATGCCCTGTTCCTAAAATATCCTGTTCCGGACGTTTTTCCAGAACAGTGTACTGATACTGAATCGGCCCATACAAGCTGTCAGACGTTCCATAATTTACATGATAATTTTCGCTTCCGGTATCATCACATGACCATGTAAAATGGTAAATTCCATTTCTCTTTGTTACAGTAATCGCCTCACGGAACTCCCTGGCCCCACGGTAATTCTGCAATGTAGATAAATCCACACTGACCATATCTTCATTCAGTTTTACCACTGCCGCCGCACCGTTGCCAAACAGCAGATATGAGGTGCCGTCTTCATCTGTAAAGATAGAAGGATCGATTGCCTGCCCCATCGAAACGTTTTGTTTTTTGCACATTTCGACCGTCATAAGTGGTTCCGGCATCGCCGTATATGGCCCAATAGGACTGTCGGCCACAGCAACCCCGATGCTGGATGCTCCTGATGTATCTTTTGCGCAGAAATAGAAATAATACTTGCCGTTCTTTTCTTCAATAGAAGGAGCCCATGCGCTGCCAACGGACCACGGAACATCCTTGCTTGCCACATCCAAAATAACGCCTTCATCGGTCCAGTCCACAAGGTTATCCGAAGAAAATACATGGAACTTTGTCCCTGACCAGCCAGAAAATCCATCCGTTGTCATATAGAGATAGTACTTTCCGTCAAATACGTCAATGTCCGGGTCTGCATACTGCCCCGGAACTACCGGATTGCCGCAAAGCACGGCGGAAACTTCCCATATCTGGGATTCTTCTTCCTCTCCGTTCTTTATGACAAACTCTGTCTGCGTGCTGCTGCCATATGGTATAGAAACAATTCCGTTTCCTTTCAGAAATACATTGTCCTGAGTCCGAAATACAAGCTCTGCTGTTTCTTTATTTTTGGTATTGCTTTTGCTGACATAGACAGTCAGCTTCCTTGCTTCCTTATCTGCTTTCCATGTAACAACCGAAGCAATATCCTCTCCAATCGTAATACTCTGGAACGGCATCGGCACCGTCCCATTCATTGCCGAAATTTCCATTGCTGTCAACGCCTCCTCATACACTGCGACATTATCTATATAGCCTTTAAAGTAAGCATCTCCTGAATAAAAGGATTTTCCAAGATACCCTATGACATCTTCCCCAAAATCTGAAAGTTTTGTCGTCAAGCCATCTTGCACATCTATAAGCTCTCCGTTGATATAAAGCCTCATCTCTTTTGGAGTCAGGACAAGTGTCACATTCGTCCACTGCTCTTTATACCTTCCTACTGCTGCGACATCCTGTTCGGTTCCCCATGAATCTTTTGTTATCGCATAACGGCATTCCCCGCTTCTCGTCCTCAGGAACAGATACTGGTTGGAATCTTTTCCAATGGCAACCGTAAAGAAATTTTCATTGTCCATCAAAGAACAGATGTCCATAGAAATTGTCATGGTATCTCTGCCATCAAAAAATCCCTGCGGAAACTCCAAGTAAGAATTTCCTCCCCAAAAATACAGGACATTGGAATCACGCTCTTCTGAATATTGGACCTGAGTCCTTCCCTTTAAAGTGCCGTTGTTTTGGCCCGCCTTGTCTTTTATGGTTTTATCCGAGGCATCCTGCTCTTCAAAATCATAGAGCAGCACCGGTTCTGGCATTTCTGTTTCTGCAGCTGAGGCAGAAGTTTGTGGTAAGCCCGCAAACCGAAAAGCTGTAAACAGTACTGTTGCCAATCCCGCAAATGCCAACTTTCTGAATGGTATCTGTACAGCCTGCATATGGCGTTTCCTTCTCATATAACCCCCATGCCTTTCGTCTTTCTTGCAATCTGCAGCCTTTATATGCAATCTATTTAGCAGATTTCTGCTCCTGACGGCATCTCTTTTTCCGGCACCATCAGCGCAAGCGTTCCGTTTTCATCCTCTGCACACAATAGCATTCCTTCTGATACAATGCCTGCTAATGTTGCCGGTTTTAAATTCACAAGCACCATCACCCTCTTGCCAACCATCTGCTCCGGCGTATAATGCGCCTTGATGCCGGATACAATCTGCTTCACCTGACTTCCGATTTTCACCTGGGAGCAAAGAAGCTTTTTCGATTTTTTCACTTCCTCACATGCAATAATTTCACCGACCTGAAACTGCAGCTTCGCAAAATCATCATATGTGATTTCCGGTTTTGCCTCTATATCAATTACACACTCTGTATTTTTCTCATCTGCACTCTTATCCGCAGCATCCGTCTGCCCTGTCTCTGCAAGTCCTGTCTCCTTTGCATACTCTGCTGCCTGTGCTGCCTTTATCTGATCTGCTACTGCAAGCACCTCCTTTAAATCCAGTCTTGCAAAAAGGATTTCCGGTGTCTGTGTTACCTTGCTGCCGTTTGGATATGCACCAAATACATTCAGTTCGTCAAACGCCCTTTCTTTTGTGGACAGCTGTGCAAAAATCTTCTCTGCAGTTTCTGGCATAAAAGGAGCCAGCAGGCTTGTGCCGATGCAGATGCTCTCAATCAGGTTATAAAGCACAGTCTGCAGACGTCCTTGCTTTGTCTCGTCTTTTGCAAGCGCCCAAGGCATTGTCTCATCAATATACTTATTGCATCTCTTATACAAGGAAAAAATTTCTGTAATTGCATCGGCAACCCGCAGGTTTTCCATTTTTTCTGCTACCTTGCCCGCTGTCTCAAGCGCAAGCGTTTTCAGCTCTTCATCCACCGGTTCGCAGACTTCTGCATTGATTACTTCACCGCCAAAGTATTTGTTTGACATGGAAATCGTTCGATTTACAAGGTTTCCTAACGTGTTTGCAAGGTCGGAATTCACACGTTCCACAAGCAGTTCCCATGTGATAACACCATCATTGTCAAACGGCATTTCATGAAGCACAAAATAGCGCACCGCGTCTACACCAAATACTTTCGCAAGGTCATCCGCATAGAGGACATTCCCTTTTGACTTGCTCATCTTTTCACCGCCCTGCAGCAGCCACGGATGTCCGAAAATCTGCTTCGGAAGCGGCAGGTCCAGCGCCATCAGCATAATTGGCCAGTAAATCGTATGGAAACGCAAAATATCCTTCCCAATCAAATGCAAATCTGCCGGCCAGAACTTGTCAAACTGCTCTGTGGAATTGCCATCACAATCATAGCCAATACCGGTGATATAATTGCTTAACGCATCTATCCACACATAAACCACATGCCTGGCATCAAAATCCACCGGAACGCCCCACTGGAATGATGTCCTTGATACACACAAATCCTGAAGTCCCGGAAGAAGGAAATTGTTCATCATCTCATTCTTTCTTGATTCCGGCTGAATGAATTCCGGATGTGTATTGATATGCTCAATCAGGCGGTCTGTGTAGTTGCTGAGCTTTAGGAAATAGGCCTCTTCCTTTGCAGGCTGACAAGGGCGCCCGCAATCCGGGCATTTGCCGTCTACAAGCTGCGATGCTGTGAAAAACGACTCACACGGCGTACAGTACATCCCCTCATAATAGCCCTTGTAGATGTCTCCTTTCTCATAAAATTTCTTAAAAATTTTCTGTACCTGCTTTTCATGCGGAACATCTGTTGTACGGATAAACTTGTCATAAGATGTGCCAACCAAGTCCCAAATTCCCTGTATCTCGCCTGCTACCTCATCTACAAATTCCTTTGGGCTAATTCCTTTCGCAGCAGCCTTTTCTTCAATTTTCTGACCATGCTCGTCTGTCCCCGTCTGTAAAAATACTTCATAACCCTCCAGGCGCTTATAGCGGGCAATGCTGTCTGCCAAAATTGCCTCGTAGGTGTTCCCGATATGCGGTTTGCCCGAAGTATAGGCAATCGCCGTCGTCATATAGAATTTTTTCTTTTCCATCTGTTTCTCCTCTCTTTGGATAGGACGCAGCTTCCTATGAACTAAAAAAGCTTCCGCCTTATTTAAAGACGGAAGCCAAAGCCTCGTGTTACCACTTTAATTTACAGCCTCTTCGCAGAGCGCTGCCTTATGCACTATGTCGGTTACGAACACTGCCATCACAGTGCGCCACGGTAACGGGTGAATCCGTTGCACCCTAGCCCACAAAAGCTCAGATGCAAAGCTCCAAGGCCATCTTCCACATTCCTCAAATCCGTCCTTCTCTCAGCAAACAAACCGGTGCTATGCACCGTCCGGAATTCTTCCGGGGACTCTCTGTACGGCATCCGAATGTGTACTCTCCTCTTCACAGCCAATAATCTATCAAGCTGTGTTTTATGGTAGCATGTTTTTATGGATTTGTAAAGGATGGAATTATTTTTTTGTTTCAGGCGCAGTGAGGATGTCGTGCCGCACCGGGACAGGCACCGGACAGTATTGAAAACTTCCGTCGCTCTGGCGAAAGTACGACCTTATGAAGTCTTCGCTGGAATTGTATATGGAATATCTGTAACTGTTCAGTACCTTCACAGTTACGATGAAAAAATCCATGAGAAAAAGCAGGGCTAGTGTTATAACTTTTTCATAGGAGTTTCCCTATTAGAGGGAAAGACTCGTCTATGATGCAAAAAGCATACAGCAGATAAATAACCCCTGCCACAATCCGCACTGCTTTCCCTATTTTTTTTAATATTTTTATCATTGTTCTAAGTTTTTCTTTACTACATATTTCTAAAATTGCAATGATTGTGTCCAAATATATACTAAGTATAAACAGCCATAACCAAATATGAAATTTCGGATGCCGAATTGCCAAAACAGCAAGAACAATATCAAATACTACCAAAAACGCTGCTACAGCAAGCTGCTGTGTTTTCTCGCTTATATGAAGTTTACTCACTATCCAGCAATACAGAAATACGACAAGTAATAGTCCAAAGAAGATAAGTGTTGATTTACCTATCATGTTGTTCCTCCATGTTTTATCTTAGAAACAGAAAAGCATATAAACTTCTATCCTTCTACTATATCCTACCATTTTTATCTATTACCGTCAATTATAGAGACTATCTTTCTTTTTTCCTTCTTCATGCTTTAAATTATGCTTCTGATAATCTTTCCCAAGTCTTGCAACAAGCAAAGGAATACTATATGATATAAAAAGCAAAAAATATTGGATAATTTACATGGATTTTATATATGCAACCGCCAGTTGCGGATATTTCAAGCATAGTTGATAGTGTTCCGCAGTAATTTACGGTATGATTTCGCTAAGGAGGTAAAATAAGATGCTGTCTGAAAAAATAGTTACACTCAGGCGTAAACATGGCATGTCGCAGGAACAACTTGCAGAAAAAGTCGGCGTTTCAAGACAATCCATTTCAAAATGGGAGGGAGGGCTGTCAACCCCGGAACTGGATAAACTGAAAGCTTTGAGCGAATGTTTTCATATTACACTGGATGAACTAACAGGAGAGCAGGAGCTAAAATCAGTTTCGGATAATACAGAACCAAAAGGACATAATGCAGCCAATGAGACAACTGTCAAAAACAAAATCGGCATTGCTTTGTGCATATCAGGTGCCATCTGTCTGATTTTATCCGGCATCTTAATGATAGTGCAGCCATCTGCCGTAGATAAAATGAACGAATCATCCACCATTACATTGAATGGTACTGGCATTTTAATTATATTTTTTGTGTTATTTATGGTAGTTGGAATCATTTTGACATTCAAGAAAAAGTAACACCTGAAGGTAAATAGATTGAAAAATAAGTTTGCTTTAGGCAATGCAGAAATGGAGATTCATCATGAAAAAATACAAATATCTGTTCTATATTTTTACCGGGCTTGCAGTTCTGTTATCTGATGTTATGTGCGCTACAGTTGCATACAATTACTGCAACATACAATGTGCAATTCAATACAAAGGTTATAGCGCTCCGGCAAACACTGCATTTTTACTGCTGGTTCCATATGCTGTCGGAATCATAATATGTGCTGCCTTGGCATGGTTCCTTCATAAAAAGAGCCAAAGAAGCTGATACTATTCGCCAGTTTATTGCATTTTTTCTGTTTCTTTGGTATGATAAAATAAGTAGGAAAGGCAGCCACGGAGGAACAGAAAAATGTCTATAGAATTTAAAAACTTGATGGAGGATATTGTCCTGCAAAATCTGGATGGTATAATGAAAGCGCAGGGGGGCTGCACTTGCGACTACTGCAAGTCCGATGTAGCCGCCTATACCCTGAATCATCTGCAGCCACATTATGTCTCTACCCACTACGGCAACTTGATGGTCCGGCTGCAAAGCTATGAGATGCAGTTCTTCGCCGATGTCGTTTCTGCTATCAGTGAGGCAGCTGCTATAGTCGCTAAAAATCCTCGCCACGACCGCAGCACATAAAAAACTCCGCAGGACTCTCCCTAAATCCAAGCACCGGACTCTGCTGCTGTACTTATTTACAGCTATCCGAATTATACAATATACACGCTAAATTACCCTTTTAGGGGCTGTTGCAAAACGTATCATAAACCAAAAGGGGCAGCTGCCTATACAGCTACCCCTTTATCTTATGCGCTGTTATAATAGTATAGCTATGCGCATTCACCGTTATCTTACAGTCACCCACAGTCACATGCCAGTTTTTACCTTTTCTTTCTATTATCGCATCTTTCTCTAAAATCCGTTCCCTGCACCACGAAACAACATCATCTGTCTCCAGTGACAGGTTCTTTTTTATTCGTACCACACCCATCTCTGTTGTATGAATCTTATCAGCCATCACTTGAATTAATGAATTGATGGCATGTTTTTCAAATAAATGGTTCAATGAAATCTGCTCCTTTGGCCTTCTGTACTCTGTCTGCTTTCTCCTACTCTTCCAACATCCACACACGCATCTGGTTTTCCCCTCTGTTTGCCCATGCATAGTAAGGAATTGCGGTCAGCGTTTCCGGTTGTCTGGTTGGGCGTTCCTCGCTGTACAGCGATTCGCTGCTTTGCATACGGCAGCCATCAATATGAATACATACATTCCCCTTCAGGACGCCTTCCTCGCATAAATAAGTTTCTGCATTCAGTTCCTTTGGAATCCGAAGCGACTGCAAATTCCCCCCGTTATCTGTCCCTTCAAAGCAATAAACGACAGGTCCTCGCATCAGGGCAACGCATCCTGCATCGGCTCTGACCTGCGAATTGGCAAATACCTTACGCACCGGCATATCAAACCGCAGCTCTATCACATCACCGGAATTCCAATTGCGTGTCAGATACAAATAGCCTTTCTTTATATTTGCGTCAAGCTCTACGGATTCTCCGTTTATCTTAACACTTGTTTTTCCGTCATCCACCTTCACATAGGCCGGAATATGTATTGCCATTGTAAATTCCTGTTCTGTTTTTGGAGTTATGTGATAGGTAACGGCTCCCTCCCACGGATAGCGGCTTTCCACTTCTACCTCTGCATGTTTTAAGTCCGCCTTCTGTCCGATGTAAAGATGGGAATACATCGTTGTATCGTTTTCGCTCCATGCATATGCCCCAAGCGAA
>CAJTZB010000048.1 GCA_910583815.1 uncultured Lachnospiraceae bacterium | reverse complement strand
ACTGATTATATTGCAGTGATAGGTATTATAGTTTTTTTGAAGGGATACTTTAAAGGCAGGGATAAAGAAGAATAAAGATTGACAGAAAAAACAAAGCCTTCTGTGTGATATGATTACGGTATCATACAGAAGGCTTTTGCTTGTGCTGATAGAATTCTTGCAAAGAAAAAAGCCGCCGTATTTTTGTACAGAAATTCCACTTGTCTTATACTTTTCAAGCTGAAAAAAGTAGAGTATAATATATAGTACTAGCGTCGGTGACAGATGCTGCAAATGGAAAAGAAAGAGGTATGTGCCATTGCGAAGTAAAGGAAACCAGCGTACAAGAAACCAGATGAAAAAAATCAGAATACAAAGCTTTGGATGTGTGTTGGCGCTTCTTTCCCTGCTGTCTTTTGGGGCATGTAAACAAGAGGCATGGGGGCCTAAAAATCAGGCGGTGCCTACAGAAGTGCCACGGCGGGCGGAAGATGTGGCATCAGGCAAGTCGGCACCAACGGAGGCAATGGAAAAGCTGTTAAAATGGCGGCTGAAAAAGATAGAAGAAAAGCAGAAAATGACAGAAAACCTTGGGGTATCCTATGAAAGAGTGATTCCGTTTACAAAGGACAGTATGGTCTGCCTTGCGAAAAAAGAAGGAAAGTGGGGCATTGTTACAGTTGCCGGTGAGATTTTGGAAGATTTTTCTTTTGAGCGCTGCAGCTATATGGATGCAGCCGGGTGGGCAGAGCTTGAAAAGGACGGACGCTGGTTTGTCTATGATGAGGCAGGAACGTTACATAAGGTATATGAGGACAAGCTGGACTATGACTTGGAAAGCAAAGAGGGTTACCGTTACCGGAGTGCAATCGTCTATGCTGGTGGTATGCAGATAAAGACGCTGCTGTCTGAAGAGGAGACTTCAGGATATTACGGCGTACAGTACCGGAATGCAGAGACCGGGCAGATTTTGTATGAGGCGGCCGGAACATATCAGGATGTCGGGCTGTTTACGCTTCAGGATAAGATGGGAAGGGCAGTCGCAATACGAAGAAGCGGCACAGAGAACATAATTTATTATATTACGGCAGAAGGCTGTACGAGCAGGGTTATTCCGCTTGAGGAAGGAGTAAACCGCAGGCAGTATAATTTTATTGGAAATTATACATGGGCAGAGGATTCTTTTTATGACGGATGGCTGCGGGTTTCGGTCTATGACTCGGTTCCGGGTTTTTTAATGGATGAACAGAAGGCTTATACGGCACATCTGAACGTGGATACTTTTGAAATGATTCGGTTTCCGGAGCAGTACCAGAGGGCATTCCGGATGCAGGATGGCGGCAGTGCCACCACAATGGCAGTTTCTGCTTACAAAGAAGATAAAACGAATTACCGTTATGCTGTCTGCTGCGGAGAACGTGTGCTGACAGAAGAAAAATATACTTGGGTAGAATTCGGAAGTAACTATACGGTGGCATATACAGATAATAGCGCAGAATTTTTGGATTTGGATGGCAATTTGGCTACAAAGTATGCAGATGCAAGCGGCTGCTTTGTAAACGGAAAGATGCTTGTCTACGATGGCAAAGGGGTATTTTTCATTGATGAAACACTGCAGAAATGCTCAGATTATATTATTAACGGAGAAATCGACCGATGTTTTTCAAGAGGTGTTGTCATTGATGGGGAATATTATCTTCTGAAAGAATTTGCGAAGTAGAATGGGAGGCACCATATGGAAGAAAACCAAAAAGGACAAGGACTTGCAGCATTTTGGATACTGCTAGCTTCTTTGATTCTCTGCATTGCCGCCTTGGTTATTCTGCTGCTTCAAAAGGGACAGCTGCCTGAAGAAGAGAAAGATTCCGGCGAAGTGGAGGAAACAGGTCTTTTACTGGAGGATGAAGTATATTTTTACGAGGTAAAGGACTGGAAAACAGGAGAAAAAATCACGGTTCAGAAAGAACAGTATTGTATTACCGACATTCTATGGGAAGGAATGTATAAGGCCAATGGCGCAGACGGAAAATGTGGCATAATAAATCAGCAGGGAGAATGGATTGTTCCTCCGGAATATGAATATATGTCTCATGCTGAGGATGCATGGGTATGTTTGGAGAAAGCAGACGGCTACGGTTATGTGTTTGATTCGGAGGGGAAGCAGCTGTATCGGTATGCCTCCAAAGGGACAGAGCATACGACAAAAGACGGAATCAGATACAACAGGACTTCTTATTACCGGTATGGCATGAGAATCGATTTGGATATTGGGATAACGGAGAAGCAATATTATGGGGCACATTATTACAATGCTGCAACAGAAGAGCTGATTTTTGAACGCGAGGGTTACTATGAAGATGTTGGGGTGCCGTCGCTTCCGGACGAGACAGGAACGGCAGCAGTGATTGTCAGAGAATATGGAGAAACCGCGGTATATAAAATAACGGCAGATGGTTACGGCAGAGAAGCATTTTTGGAACCTATTGCGCAGCGCAGCTATTATGACACTGCATTTATCAGCTGGAGGCGTTCTGCCATGAGTGATGGATGGCTAAGGACCGACCTGATGGAATACCGTGGTGAACTGCTTGGCTATTCCACAGAGTGGAAAGAAATTTTATACAACATCCATACAAGAGAAATTGTACCGCTTCCTGAAAAATATCAGCAATATTCCAAGTATTATTGGAAATTCCACGGACTATATTATGGAATCACAAGGCTGACGGCAGAGGAGTATTATAACGGAACCTCAAATGAGCTGTATTATGCGGTTTGCTGCGGCAGTAAAATTCTGACGGAAGAGATTTATGCCTGGATTGAGTTTGGAGAGAGGTATATTATAGCAGGAAACGGAAACTTTGCGCATATTCTTGACTATGATGGAACGATTCTTGCCGAGTATACAGATGCAGCAGGGACATTTGAGGGCGGCAGGATGTTGGTATACGATGGAAGAGGTGTTTACTGCATAGATGAAGAATTAGAGCAGTGTTCGGACTATATTATAACAGGTACAAATATTTTTTATTGCCAGCCGAGGACTGTCATAACAGGAACATCCTGCTATGTGTTTGAGTGGCTTTCGGAACAGGACAATACAGAAAATCAGATAAATTTAGGGGATGGAAGCAAATGAGCGAAAGAATCAGAAAAGAGCGAAGGGAACAGAGAATGCAGACAAAGGAGGCGGTAAAGCGGGTTTGGCTCAGAAAACGGACGCTTCTGCTTTTGCTTGTGCCGCTTGGCATACTGCTGTTGGAGATTGCAAAAAGAAATGCCTTTTTTGCAGAAGAAATATTTGCAAAGCGGATTTACAAAGTATTTTCGATCTGTGTTTCGTTTCTGACCGGCTGGCTTCCGTTTTCTCTGGCAGAGTGGATAATTCTCTTGGCTCCGGTTTTGATGTTTGTACTCATAGTCCTGTTTGTCAGGCGTATTCGGAGAGCACAGGATGGAAGGAATACCGTATTTGCTGCCTGCATGAACGGAATTTTAAATCTGGCCTGTACCATATCCGTCATTTTCTTTGTTTATGCGATTGGCTGCGGCATCAACTACTACCGCTATCCGGTTGCTTCCTATCTTGGGCTTGAGGTGCAGGAATCCACAGAAGAAGAACTCAAAGGGCTGTTTACAGAGCTGGCTAAAGCTGCGGCATCGCTTAGGGAAGAGCTTACCAGTGAGGACGAAAATGGAGTCTATCAGCTTCCGATGACAAAAGAGGAGCTTGGCAGACTGGCAGCAGAGGCATACGAATCTTTTGCAGAGGAATATGATATTTTTGCGGGATATTATCCAAAACCAAAGCAGGTGATGCTTTCCAGATTGATGTCCTATACGCAGATTACCGGGGTTTACACCTGCTGGACGATGGAGGCAAATGTCAATGTTGATATTTCTCCGTATTCCATTGCTTCTACGATGTGCCATGAGCTTTCTCATCTGCGGGGGTTTATGCGTGAGGACGAAGCAAATTATCTTTCTTACCGTGTCTGCATGGCATCAGATTCTAAGGACGTCCGCTACAGCGGTGTGATGCACGCATTGATACATACAGGAAATGCACTATATAGAAGGAATCCGGAAGCATACTATGAAATAATAGACAAATACTACAGCATCGGCATGCGGCGGGATTTGGTGGCAAACAGTGAATATTGGAAGCAGTTTGAACATACCAAGATTGCCGAGACAAGCGAAAAGCTGAATGATTCTTATTTAAAAGCAAATAATCAGGCAGATGGCACGCAGAGCTATGGCAGGGTCGTTGACTTGCTGCTTGCGGAGTACCGCCAGAGAAAATGAGAAAAAAGCGCTTTTCCTTTACAGAAAAATATGATATGATGAATAGAGCGATTGAATTTTGTGGAAAGGCATGGCAAAAAACATGGAAGAAGTAAATGCAGAAAAGGGAACAGAGGCTGCCGCAGAAGAAAAGACAGTTGTCTCAAAAAACTTTATCGAATTGATTATTGAGAAGGACCTGGCAGAAGGAAACTGTACAAAAGTAGTGACCAGATTTCCTCCTGAACCGAACGGATACCTTCATATCGGGCATGCCAAATCTATCTTACTGAATTATGGTCTGGCAAAGAAATACGGCGGAACATTCCATCTTCGTTTTGATGATACGAATCCGACAAAAGAAAAAACAGAGTTTGTTGAGTCTATTATGGAAGATGTAAAGTGGGTTGGCGGAGACTTTGGAGACTGCCTGTTTTTTGCATCAGACTACTTTGACCAGATGTATGAAGCAGCAGTAAAGCTGATCAAAAAAGGAAAGGCATTTGTCTGCGACCTGACAAGCGAGGAAATCCGCGAGTACCGCGGCACATTGACAGAGCCGGGAAAGAACAGCCCATACCGTGACAGAAGCATAGAAGAAAACCTTGCATTGTTTGAAGCAATGAAAAACGGAGAGTTTGAGGACGGAACAAAGGTGCTTCGCGCTAAAATAGATATGGCGTCGCCAAATATCAACATGCGCGACCCTGTTATTTACCGAGTAGCAAGAATGGCACACCACAATACTGGTGACAAGTGGTGCATTTATCCGATGTATGATTTTGCACATCCGATTGAGGACGCTATCGAGGGAGTGACGCACTCCATCTGTACATTGGAGTTTGAGGATCATAGGCCTTTATATGACTGGGTGGTGAGGGAGCTTGAATATCCGCAGCCGCCAAAGCAGATAGAGTTTGCAAAGATGTATCTGACGAATGTTATTACAGGCAAGCGCTATATCAAGCGTCTGGTAGAAGATGGGACCGTAGATGGGTGGGACGACCCGCGTCTTGTCTCAATTGCCGCTTTGAGAAGAAGAGGTTTTACGCCGGAAGCCCTGCAGCTGTTTATGGAGCTTTGCGGGGTATCAAAAGCAAACAGTTCCGTGGATTATGCGATGTTAGAATATTGCATCCGTGAAGATTTAAAATTAAAACGCAACCGTGTTATGGCGGTGCTGCGTCCGTTAAAACTGATTATTGACAACTATCCGGAAGGACAGACAGAGTATCTGGATGCCCCAAACAATCTGGAGAATGAAGCGCTCGGGATGAGAAAGCTTCCATTTGGCAGGGAACTTTATATTGATTGGGACGACTTTATGATAGAGCCGCCAAAGAAGTATTTCCGCCTGTTCCCGGGCAATGAAGTGCGTTTGATGAATGCCTATTTTGTAACCTGTACCGGATTTGATACCGACGAAAACGGAGAGGTTACAGCAGTTCACTGTACGTATGACCCGGAGACAAAGAGCGGTTCCGGTTTTGAAGGCAGGAAAGTGAAAGGGACAATTCACTGGGTAGATGCAAAGACAGCAGTCCCTTGTGAAGTGCGTCTGTATGAGAATCTGGTGGATGAGGAAAAGGGCGTATACAATGAAGACGGAACCGTCAATTTAAACCCGAATTCCAGGACAATATTGACAGAGTGCTTTGTAGAACAGGGGCTGAAGGATGCCAAAGCTTACGACAGTTTCCAGTTCCTGCGTCATGGATATTTTTGCGTGGACTATAAGGATTCAGTACCGGAGCATCTGGTATTCAACCGGATTGTTTCCATGAAGAGTTCGTACAAGCCGCAGTAAACGACGGAGCAACAGAAAAGTAAAAGATGTTCGGCCGTGGATTTGCACTAAGTTGGAACTTCATATTTTGAAAGGAGCATGGATGTAAATATGTCAAATTTATTTTCTGGGTTGGAGTCTCTTGGACTTAATAACCTTTCCGGAATGGAGCTGTTTGAACAAAAAGAGAAAGAAAAGGCAGAGCAAAAAGAGAGAGAAAAAGCAGAAAGTCCGGAAGCGAAGGAAGCAGAGCTGATTTTTGAAAAGTCTTTTACCTGTCCGGTCTGCGATAAAGAGTTCAGGTCAAAGCTGGTGCGTACCGGAAAAGTAAAGTTAATCGCTCAGGATTCCGACTTGCGTCCAAAGTATCAGTCCGTGGATTCGTTAAAATATGATGCAATTGTCTGCCCGGAGTGCGGCTATGCGGCACTCAGCCGGTTCTTTAATTTTATGACATCGGCGCAGGCAAAGCTGATACGTGAAAATATTTCTGCTAATTTCAAGGGCCTGAAAGAAGAAAAAGAAATCCTAAGCTATGAAGAAGCAATTACAAGGCATAAGCTTGCTCTGGTAAATACCGTAGTAAAGCATGCAAAGGCAAGCGAAAAGGCATATACCTGTTTAAAGATGGCATGGCTGTACCGTGGTCAGGCAGAAACTTTGCCTGACGATACACCAAATAAAGAAGGAAAGATAAAGGAACTGCAGACAAGAGAAAAAGAGCTTCTTGCCAATGCTTATGACGGTTTTGTAGAAGCGTTTTCCAAAGAAAATTTTCCAATGTGCGGCATGGATGAAATGACGCTGACTTATCTGACGGCAGACCTTGCAAGGCAGATTGGCAAATACAACGAAGCGCTTCAGATGATTGCACGTATTATTACTTCCAGAGAAGCAAACGAGCGTATTAAGTCAAGGGCGCGTGAAATGAAAGATACGATTCGGGAAGAGCAAGGGAAAACAGGAGAAGAGTAAAAATAAGGCGGACAGAGCGGACACGGATTAGTATGGAGAAACGTGTCCGCCTTTTGTTTTTCGCAAGTATTCTGTAGATTTGGTATAAAGTCGGGACATTGTATGCTGATGTTTTGGCTTGCGAGAGCACGTCGATTTTTTGATTTTGTTCCGCAGCCTGATTAATCTGCCCATACGCAAACTCGCAGCAAAGCTGCCAGGACAGTGCGTATGTCGGCAGATAGGTATGCTCACAAAATCTTCCTAATTGCTCTTCGCAAGGCCAAAATCACAGCATAGCAAGTTGCCAGAATTTATTTCAAATTTTATAATTGCCTAAAAAGATTGATGTGCTGTTTGCTTCTAAGGATCTTTGACCTGCTGAGTTTAGGAAGAGATGAAAATTGGAGGCTGTAAGAAAAATGAAGAATAATCATTTTTTGTAGAATGTTGAAATGTTTACAAAGCTGATAGCTTTTAAGAAATTTCATAATAATTCAGCAAATTGCGGTGCTGTGATTTTGGTTCTGCAAAGGACAATAGGCAGATTTTGAAGATTTTGTGAGCATGCCTATCTGCCGACATGCGCACTGTCTGAGCAGCTTTGCTGCGAGTTTGCGCATGGGCAGATTAATTAGGCTGCGGAACAAAATCAAAAAAATCAACGTGTCCTTGCAGAACCAAAGCATCAGCATGCAATGTTTGAATTTTACGTAAAATTTGTAAAACAACCGAGTCTCGCAATCAACTAAAAGAAAAACTCAAACCAGAAAGGAACAGAAAAATGCTATTTGAAGAGAAGAAAATAAAGTTAAAGGATGGCCGTATCTGCATACTTCGGCCTGTGGAAACAAAAGATGCAGAAGATATGCTGGAATATCTGCGGATGGTATCTTCCGAGACTCCGTTTCTCCTTAGAAATGAAGATGAGGTTACTTATACTGTTGAGGCAGAGGAGCAGCTTTTGAAAAATAAAAGAAATCATCCTCGTGAAATCATGATGGTGGCAGAGGTGGAAGGTATTATTGCAGGTAACTGTGGGATTACATCTCATGGCAACTTGCGACGTGTTTGTCACAGATGCGGTTTTGCAATAGCGCTTAAAGAAGCTTATTGGAATCTCGGTATCGGTTCTGCAATGATGGAATATGCCCTTTATCTGGCGAAAAGAATGGAATATGAACAGGTTGAATTAGAGGTGGTTGATGGGAATCACAGGGCCAAAAGTTTATATGAGCGCTTTGGATTCAAGGAAACCGGGAAAAACTTTCGCGCTCTGAAATATGATGATGGCAGCTATAGAGATGAATATAAGATGGTTAAAATTTTATGATAGAACCAGAACAGGAGGCATTTTATGAAAGAACAGCTTTACACCATTCCGGTCAATGAGGCATTTGCTGTTCCGTGCGAATGTCCGGTCTGTGCAATGCGGCACAGGCTGAAGGAGAATGCAATTGAGTTTACGTTGGGGCCAAGCTATATGGAGGACGACGTGCGTATGGTGACGGATAACATTGGCTTTTGTACAGAACATGTACAGGAACTATATGGGCGGCAGAACCGTCTTGGGTTGGCTCTGATGCTAAAGACCCACGCAGATAAGACAATCAAAGAGATAGAGAAGCTTTCTAAGGGGTATAAACCAGCTAAGGCAGGGCTGTTTAAGAAAAAAGAAGAGGCAGCATCTCCCCTGACTGCTTATCTCGACAAACTTTCTAAAAAATGTTTTGTCTGCCAGAAGATAGAGGAGGTATTTGAGCGTTATATTGTAACTGTCTTCTATTTATATGAAAAGGAAGAAGAATTCCGCAAAACAGTAAGGGGCTGCAAAGGTTTCTGCAATGAGCATTACCGGCTGCTTTTGGAAGAATCGCCAAAGCAGCTTTCTGCCGGAAGGCTTTCTGAGTTTACTTCGGATTTAAATGAGGCCTATTTAAGTGGCATGCGCAGGGTGCGTGATGATCTTTCATGGTTTATTGATAAATTTGACTACCGCTATGCAGATGAACCGTGGAAGAATGCCAAAGATGCTCTGCAGCGTATGATGACAAAGCAGAACAGCGTGTTCTATGAGGAAAATGCTGTGCAGAAGCAGTGATTTTCCCTTGAGGAAAAAGAATTTGAGAGATTTTAAGAGAATAAAAGAAAAAAGAAGAGCAAAAAAGAGAAAACTACATAATAGAGAAAAAAAAGAAAGTTGCACTTTGGACAATACGTGGTAATATATGCTTATCAATTTTAGCACTCAATTTAAAGGAGTGCTAATAAAATAGGACATAAAATGACAAGACTGGAATTGAGCGCCGCTTACGGCGGCAGAATGGGAGGTTATTATGAGATTAGTACCGCTTGGTGATAAGGTTGTGTTAAAGCAGCTTATGTCAGAAGAGACTACGAAATCCGGAATTGTTCTTCCGGGACAGGCAAAGGAGAAGCCGCAGCAGGCAGAGGTAATCGCAGTGGGTCCGGGCGGCATTGTTGATGGTAAGGAAGTACAGATGCAGGTCAAGGTTGGAGATAAGGTTATTTACTCTAAGTATTCCGGCACAGAAGTAAAGCTGGACGACGAAGAATTTATTATTGTAAAGCAGAACGATATTGTAGCAGTGGTAGAAGACTAGATTGAAAAATCAATGAAAGGCATGGTAAATCATTATGGCAAAGGAAATCAAATATGGAGCAGAAGCCAGAACTGCTTTGGAAGCAGGCGTAAATAAGCTTGCAGATACCGTTAAAGTAACGCTTGGACCAAAAGGAAGGAATGTAGTTCTTGACAAGTCCTTTGGCTCGCCATTAATTACAAACGACGGCGTTACAATTGCAAAAGAAATTGAGTTTGAAGATGCATTTGAAAATATGGGCGCACAGCTTGTTAAGGAAGTTGCTACAAAGACAAATGATGTGGCAGGTGACGGAACCACAACTGCAACCGTACTTGCTCAGGCAATGATTAACGAAGGCATGAAGAACCTCGCAGCAGGTGCTAACCCAATCATTTTAAGAAAGGGCATGAAAAAGGCAACGGACTGCGCAGTAGAGGCAATTTCCAATATGAGTTCCGTAGTAACCGGAAAGTCCCAGATTGCAAGAGTTGCAGCGATTTCCGCAGGTGATGATGCAGTTGGTGAAATGGTTGCAGACGCTATGGATAAAGTATCCAAGGACGGCGTTATTACAATCGAAGAATCCAAGACAATGAAGACAGAATTAGACCTTGTAGAAGGCATGCAGTTTGACCGCGGCTATGTTTCTGCTTATATGGCAACCGATATGGATAAGATGGAAGCAAACCTTGACAATCCATATATCTTAATTACCGACAAAAAGATTTCAAACATTCAGGAAATCCTTCCGGTTCTGGAGCAGATTGTGCAGTCCGGCGCAAGGCTTCTGATTATTGCCGAAGACATCGAGGGCGAGGCTCTTACAACACTTGTTATCAACAAGTTAAGAGGCACGTTTGTTGTGGTAGGCGTAAAGGCACCGGGTTATGGCGACAGAAGAAAGGCAATGCTGCAAGACATTGCAATCCTGACCGGTGGCACTGTGATTTCTGATGAGCTTGGCCTTGATTTAAAGGAAGTAACAATGGAACAGCTTGGCCGTGCAAAATCTGTTAAAGTACAGAAAGAAAACACAATTATCGTTGACGGCGAAGGAAATAAAGAAGAAATTTCTGCAAGAATTTCTCAGATCAGGGCTCAGATTGAAGAGACGACTTCCGAGTTTGACAGAGAGAAGCTGCAGGAAAGACTTGCAAAGCTCGCAGGTGGTGTCGCTGTTATCCGTGTCGGTGCTGCTACGGAAACTGAGATGAAGGAAAACAAGCTTCGCATGGAAGATGCACTTGCAGCAACAAAGGCAGCCGTAGAAGAGGGCATCATTGCCGGCGGCGGTTCTGCTTATATCCATGCTGCAAAGAAAGTAGCTGAGCTGACTGCTTCCTTAGAGGGCGACGAGAAGACGGGCGCGAAGATTATTTTAAAGGCTTTAGAAGCTCCGCTTCGTTGCATCGCAGCAAATGCAGGTCTCGAAGGTTCCGTAATTGTAAATAAAGTATGTGAATCCGCACCAGGCACAGGTTTTAATGTCCTGACGGAGCAGTATGTAGATATGGTAGAGGATGGTATCCTGGACCCGGCAAAGGTAACAAGAAGCGCACTTCAGAATGCAACCAGCGTAGCATCCACATTCCTGACAACAGAATCCGCAGTAGCAAATATCAAAGAAGATACTCCGGCGATGCCAGCAGGTGCGGGTGCCGGCATGGGTATGATGTAATTTTCAATTTTTTAATAAACTCCCGATTGCATATCGGGAGTTTTTCTTATATACTTGTCATATACGACAAAGAAAGGAGAGCCTTAAGGATGGATGGTTTGTATGCAGAAGCAAGAGCAAAAAAGAAAGTGACAATCAAGGATCAGCTTTTGAAGTTTGGCGTTATTGCAGGTATGCTTGTTTGCTTTTCTCTTGGATTTTTGATAATGAATGTTTTTTTGCTTATTTTCGGAGTAGTATTTCTTGGACTGACCTATTATCTGCTGCCAAGGCTTCATGTGGAGTACGAGTATGTGTTTTGCGATGGGCAGCTGGATTTTGATAAAATCAGCGGAGGGATGAAGCGCAAAAATATGCTTCGTATTGATTTTGAAAATCTGGTTGTTGCAGCACCAAAAAATTCCCATGCGCTGGACGGATACCGTCATGAAGGTGTTATGATAAAGGATTTTACAAGTCTTGAAAAAGACCATACGGTTTATGGCATCGTAATAACCGGCGGAGAAAGGCCGATGTTGATTTATTTTGAGCCAAATGAAAAAATGCTTGCGGCAATGAAGCAGAAAGCTCCAAGAAAAATTTCTGAATGTTAGAAAAAAGCGGCGTAAAAAGCCGGTTGCTTGACATTTTTTTAAAAAGAAAGTATACTTGTAGAAATTTTTGAACATTGACAAGAGGGAGGTTTGTGTAATGGGAACAATTATTGGCGAGGGCATTACTTTTGATGATGTACTGCTTGTTCCGGCATATTCTGAAGTCATACCAAATCAGGTAGACTTAAAGACGCACCTGACACAGAAAATTCAGCTGAATATTCCGCTTATGAGTGCTGGTATGGACACTGTAACCGAACACCGTATGGCGATTGCAATGGCGCGTCAGGGCGGCATCGGAGTCATCCATAAGAATATGTCAATTGAAGAACAGGCGGAAGAGGTGGATAAGGTAAAACGTTCGGAAAACGGTGTAATTACGGATCCATTTTCTTTGAGTCCAAACCATACATTAAAGGATGCGGAAGAGCTGATGGCAAAGTTTCGCATTTCCGGTGTACCGATTACAGAGGGCAGACGTTTGGTCGGTATTATTACAAACCGTGACTTAAAGTTTGAGACAGATTTTTCTAAGTCAGTCCGTGAATGTATGACTTCTGAAAACCTGATTACGGCAAAAGAAGGCGTTACCTTAGAGGAGGCAAAGAAGATTCTTGCGGCAGCAAGAAAGGAAAAGCTTCCGATTGTTGATGAAAACGGAAACTTAAAAGGCCTGATTACAATCAAAGATATTGAAAAGCAGATCAAGTATCCGCTGTCTGCAAAGGATGCACAAGGAAGGCTGCTCTGTGCGGCAGGAGTTGGTATTACTGCCAATATTTTAGAGCGTGTGGATGCTCTTGTAAATGCAAAAGTGGATGCGGTTGTAATTGATACGGCGCATGGACACTCTGCAAATGTGCTGAAAGTAGTCCGGATGGTGAGAGATGCCTATCCAAAGCTGCAGATTATCGCAGGCAATGTGGCAACGGCAGAGGCAACGGAAGCATTGATTCAGGCAGGCGTTGACAGCGTTAAAGTCGGTATTGGGCCGGGTTCTATCTGCACGACCCGTATTGTTGCAGGCATTGGCGTGCCGCAGATTACTGCGGTTATGGATGCTTATTCCGCAGCTAAAAAACATGGCATTCCGATTATTGCAGACGGAGGCATCAAGTATTCCGGCGATCTTACAAAAGCGATTGCTGCCGGTGCCAACGTATGTATGATGGGAAGCATCTTTGCAGGTTGTGATGAGAGTCCGGGAATCTTTGAACTGTATCAGGGAAGAAAATATAAGGTATACCGTGGCATGGGTTCGATTGCTGCAATGGAAAACGGCAGCAAAGACCGGTATTTCCAGGCAGATGCGAAGAAACTTGTGCCAGAAGGCGTAGAAGGCCGTGTAGCATATAAAGGTCTTGTGGAGGACACCGTGTTCCAGCTGCTTGGCGGTCTGCGTGCAGGTATGGGATATTGCGGCGCAAAGGATATTGAGACATTAAAAGAAACCGGAAGGTTTGTTAAAATCTCAGCAGCTTCTTTGAAAGAAAGCCATCCACATGACATACATATTACAAAGGAAGCACCAAATTACAGTACAGAAGAAAATTAAACAACAGGGGAATCTGCGCTTTGCAAAGATTCCATTGTCATAAATCAAAAAGAGCCGTATTATTTCAGCTTAAAAAATGCTGATGTAGGGGGGATTACAGATGCAAGAGAAGAGAAGAAGTAAACGTATACCGGCAAATTTGGAATTGAATGTTTCTAAACTGTTCCAGCAGGAAGAAATCCTGGATTTAGACGTAGCAGTGCCTATTGTTGTGACGGATGTATCCAAACTTGGGATTGGCTTTGTAACAAAGGGTGATTTCCCATTGCATTATTACTTTAATGCAAGACTGGAGCTGGGCGGTGAAGAAAACTCCTTGTACTGTGTAGTGCAGATTGTACGTAAGAATCCAAAAGCAGACGGAACGATAAGCTATGGCTGTGAATTTGTAGGAATGGCACCGGTGTTTGGATTTATCTTTGAGCAGTATGAGGAACGCTTTGAAGCAGAAAAGAAAAAAGCGTAATGGAAAGGTGTAAGATTGAAAATTGGAATTTTCAATCGCGAGATTTGTGTCCGCGCGTTGCCTGCCACAAACTCGTTATGCGCAACAAAGCAGCGCAGAAATGAGGTAAAATAATGAAAGAGTTCAGCAACTTGACAGCATATGAGCTGTTAAAGACAGAAGAGCTGCCGGATGTGAAGGGATGCGGTTATTATTTCCGCCACAAAAAGTCTGGGGCAAAGGTTGTATGGATTGAAAACAGCGATGACAATAAAGTATTTTCTATCGCGTTCCGTACGCCGCCGACTGATTCGACCGGCGTGGCACATATCATTGAGCATACCGTACTTTGTGGTTCGGAGCATTTTCCGGCAAAAGACCCTTTTATTGAACTTGCCAAAGGTTCTTTGAACACGTTTTTAAATGCAATGACATTCCCGGACAAGACAATGTACCCGGTAGCAAGCTGCAATATGCAGGATTTTAAGAACCTGATGCATGTTTATCTGGATGCAGTGTTATATCCGAATATCTACAAAAGAGAAGAGATTTTCAAACAGGAAGGCTGGCATTATGAGCTGGAGAACGAGGATGCCGAGCTGATTTACAACGGTATTGTATACAGCGAAATGAAGGGTGCCTTTTCTTCTCCGGAGCAGGTGCTGTTCCGTGTCGGAAAGAAAGAGATGTTCCCGGATACGGCTTACGGTGTAGAATCCGGCGGCGACCCGGATTTCATTCCGGACCTTACTTATGAAGATTATCTGGACTTCCATAGAAGGTATTATCATCCGGTCAACAGTTATATCTATCTGTACGGCGACATGGACATAGAAGAACGCTTAAACTGGATGGATGCAGAGTATTTATCCAAGTTTGAAAAGATTACATTGGATTCTTCGCTTCAGTTCCAAGAGGAATTCGGCGGATTCCACGATGCTACAGAATATTATTCCGTAGAAGAAGAAAAGGAAAACGGCGTTTTCTACCAATACGGTGTTATGCTTGGCAAATGGGGCGATTTGACAAAGGCAACAGCATTTGAAATACTCAACCAGGTACTGTTCACAAATCCGGGGGCTCCGGTAAAGCAGGCGTTAATTGATGCAGGCATTGGCGAAGATTATATGTCTGATATGATGGAATTGATGCAGCCGGTATTCTCTATT
>CAJTZB010000047.1 GCA_910583815.1 uncultured Lachnospiraceae bacterium | reverse complement strand
GTACAATATTCATAATTGATAGTGCCTCTATTTTAAGTTCCGCAGCAGACCCTTCCGGCACACTCTTCCCTAGCTCGATTTCTGGCGCTTTCTGCTCCAGAAATTGAGCTGTGTGCTGTCCGGGTTGCTGCTGTTTTAAATTTATTTGAGTTCTGTAATGGTTTTTACAAAATGTTCCAATCTATCTAAAGCAATTTTCAGATTTTCAATTGAATAAGCATAGGAAATCCGCAGGAAACCCTCGCCGCAGTCACCAAACGCCGTTCCCGGAACTACCGCAAGCTTTTCTTCATTTAACAGCCTTGTCGCAAATTCATCGGAAGTCATACCAAGTTCTTTGATGCATGGGAACACGTAGAAAGCTCCAAGCGGTTCAAAGCAAGGCAGTCCGATTTCACGCAGGCGTTCCAGCACAAAACGCCGTCTTTGGTCGTATGCTTCCCGCATCCTTGCCACATCCTCATCACCGTTACGAAGAGCCTCTACTGCCGCAAACTGGCTGGTTGTCGGCGCACACATAATTGCAAATTGATGGATTTTTATCATCTGCTCAATAATATTTTTCGGCCCTGCTGCATATCCAAGCCGCCATCCGGTCATCGCATAAGACTTGGAAAAGCCGTTGATGACAATCGTTCGCTCCCTCATACCCGGCAGCGATGCAATAGAAACATGGTCTTTGCCATAAGTCAGCTCTGAATAGATTTCATCAGAAATTACAAACAAATCTTTCTCTCTGATAACCTCTGCAATTCCTTCCAGATCTTCTTTTGACATAATGCTGCCGGTCGGATTATTTGGAAACGGCAGAATCAGAATTTTTGTTTTTTCCGTAACAGCATCAAGCAGTTCCTGCTTTGTCAGACGGAACTCATTCTCTGCTTTCAGCTCAATAATTACCGGAACACCGTCTGCAAGCGTTACGCAAGGCACATATGACACATAGCTTGGCTGCGGAACCAGCACTTCATCTCCCTCATCCAGCATTGCACGAAGAGCGATGTCAATTGCCTCACTCCCGCCGATGGTCACAATAATATCATGTGCCGCATCATAGGACAGGCCGCAACGCCTGTTCAGATAGGAAACAATTTCTTCTTTCAGCTCCTTTAACCCTGCATTGGATGTATAATGTGTCTTGCCTTTTTCCAATGAATAAATGCCTTCCTCCCTGATATGCCACGGCGTATCAAAATCCGGTTCACCCACGCCAAGGGAAATCGCATCTTTCATTTCGCTTACAATATCAAAAAACTTACGGATTCCGGATGGCTTAATATCCTTTATTTTTTTCCCCAATGCGTCTCTCAAGGTGTCACCAGCATCCTTTCATCTTCCTTTGTCCCACTGACAAGCGGCATCCCATGTTCCTTGTACTTCTTTAGGACAAAGTTTGTGGAACAGCTCACAACTGCTTCCAGCGGGGACAGCTTTTCAGAAACAAAGTTCGCAATTTCGCGCATGCTCTTTCCCTCTAAAATTACAATCAAATCGTAATTTCCGGATACAAGGTAAACCGCTGTCACTTCCTCAAATTTATAAATACGTTCTGCAATCTTGTCAAATCCAAGCCCTCTTTGTGGAGTGACCTTAACCTCAATCAGTGCAGTGACGCGCTCATGCTCCGTATAATCCCAATTGATAAGCGTCGGATAGCCGCAGATAACAGACTCCTCTTCCATCGAACGGATTTCATCTGCCACCTCCTGCTCTGTTACGCCAAGCATTTTGCTTAAATCCGCCGGAGTCAGCTTACTGTTTCTATCAATTGCCCTTAAAATCTTTTCTCTTGTCTCCATAGCTATTCTCCCTTCAAAGCTTCCATCTGGGCAACCGCTGTCTCATAATCATCCATGCGGTTTGGCTCCAAAAATCGTATCTCATCCCCATTTTTCAGTATTCTATCGTTATTCTCCGTAACCATTCCAATGACGGCTGCCGGAATTCCTGCTTCCTCAAATGCCGAAATCAGCCGGACGCTTTCATCTGTCAAAATTAAAAGCGCTCCGTCTCCTTTCAGCTGGTACGGATTAATATCAAAAAATTCGCAGACCTCCACAGTCTCCTGGCGAATCGGAATTTTCCTCAAGTCAAGTGTCAGCCCAATATTTTCTCGCTCTGCAAGCTCCCATACTGCTCCAAAAACACCGCCCTCTGCAACATCATGCATTGCAGTAATTCCAAACCCTGTGGCAAGTTCTGCTTCAGTCCGCACTGAAACCATATTATACAGCGCCTCTGCTTTCTCAATCAACAAAGAAGGAAATCTTTTCTGCAGCCTTTCATGGTATTTTGACGCAAGCAATGCCGTACCTGAAATCCCTGCATATTTTGTCATAACAAATGCCATTCCGGATTTTTTAGGTAAACCGAGTGATTTACCAAACGCAGTCACGGAGACATGTGGTGCCTGCACGTATCTGGAAATTTCTGTATGTCCCTGTGCCAATGTAACATCTTCCCTGCGACATGCCTCCAAAATCTGTTCCATCAGACATTTCAGTTCTGCTTCTTCAGCCGATTCCGGCAACGTAAGCTGCACCGTCACAAACTCCGGAGAAGCCCCTGCAGCAGCAAGGGAATTGCACGCCCGGAATACTGCAATCGACGCCGCCTGCTGCTCTGTTCCGCAGTGCAGCGCGCACGACATGGCAAACGAACCCGGCATAGCCTGTATATCAAACAAACCGGCGTCCTTTCCGACCCCGGCGCCATTTCCCTTTTCTGATTGTTTCTGCTGCCTTACTGCCTTTAAAACAGAGCGCCTTAATACTGCCTCTGCTGCTTTCCCCGCTTTCATATGTTACTCCAATCTCCATTGACTTTTTGCACTGCCTCATATAAAATAAAGTCAGTTTAAACGAGGTAGGCAAACAACGGAACAATCATGGCAAACACAAGAATCAGTACAATAATGCTTGCAAACAGCTGTCTTCTTTTTCTGTTCATAATGCTCATCTCCAATCTAAATGATACCAGGGTCAAATGGCCGGAAATCCGACGCAAGCTTGCTTGTGGGAGTGCGTAGCACGTAGCAAGCCGTGTATCAACTGCTATTTGACCCCAACATTTCTAAATGATACTATCAAAAATTATAGAAAGGCACACTTATGGTACCCACTTTTTTTCTGATTACTTTATTGCTTATTGCATGGATTTATTACCAGCGTGCACATACCGACCACATCCGCAAATCCGAAGAGGAAGCCTTTTGGGAAAAAGAAAACCGCGCCAATACCATGCGCAAAAAAGACATCTCTTCCCTCAACTATATTCAGATTCCGTTAGAAAATCTTCCATTCCCTGAAACTGACGATGAAGAGCTTTCAGAAACCCAGGAAAAACTTCGTTTCCTTGCCACTCAAAAAATCGTCAATTTTACCGGCATCACAAATACTGACTTAAAGCTCGCCTATGGCGCGCCAAATATCACTTTGCTGACCGAGTTTGACCAGAACTATATGGAACTGGTCCGTACCCTATACAAATATGGCAGACTGCTTTATCAAGCCGGCCGTATCACCGATGCAAAAACAGTTTTGGAATATGGACTTACGGTTTGTACAGATGTCAGTGCTAATTATACCTTACTTGCTGAAATTTATAAAGAAGAAAATGAAGCCTCTCGCATTGATTTTGTCATAGAACAGGCTGAAAAGCTAAATTCTATGACAAAAAACGCCCTTCTTTCGTCCTTAATGGCTATACGGAACTCTGCCATAGGTGAAGAGAAGCGTATCAATCAGCCTTGATGCCTCACTCTTAGTCAAATTATCCGCAGAATATTGCTGTTCTAACTTATGGTAAACCAAAATGGCGTTCAAAAAAGAACGCTGTTTTTTTGTCATAGGTTCCTGCTTTTTTTGCTCATAATGCAAAGGCCCCGGAGCAAACAGCGAATCTTCCGCCCCCTTTTCCTCTTTCAGCTGCACAAGGCATTCATATAGCACATATGCCGTTTTTGCATCTTCAAATGCACGGTGGGCACGCTCATTTGTAATTGAAAAATAGCTGCACATTGCCCCAAGGCTTTTACTTGGCAGCTCCGGAAGCAGTGCTCTGGCAATCCGGAGCGTATCTATCCCCGAAAATTCCGGCAGTGTAATACCGCATCTCTCTCCTGCCGCTGTCAAAAAACCGTGGTCAAATGATATATTATGCCCAAGCAGTATCGTGTCCCCATCCAGGAATTCCAAAAGCTGTTCTATCACTGCTGCCTCTTCCGGTGCATCAGACAGCATGTCCTCTGTAATTCCGGTCAGTTCCGTGATTTTTGCAGGAAGCGGACGTTTCGGGCTGACAAAGCTGCGGAAAATTTCTCCCGACTCCGGTTTGAATGCTCCGATTTCTATGATACGTTCTGCCGCAGGATCAATTCCGGTCGTCTCCAAATCAATTGCTACAATCCCCATCGATATAACCTTGCTCCTTTCAATTTTGCTCTCCCTTTTTGCACAGGTCGCTTAAAAAGCAGCCTTCGCACTTTGGGCTTCTTGCTGTACAGATAGTCCTTCCAAGCGTTATAATATGAATGTTATACAAAATCCAATGGTCTTTTGGAAGAACTTCCATCAGGTCATATTCGATTTTTTCCGGATCCTCTTCTTTTGTAAAACCAAGCTTCCTGGAAATCCGCTTTACATGTGTATCCACAACGATACTCGGCTCACGATAGATATTCCCACGAATCACGTTTGCGGTCTTTCTCCCGACGCCTGCCAGAGAAGTCAAATCCTCAATGGAACTTGGGATTTCCCCTCCATATACCTCAAGAACCCTTCTTGCACATGCAATGATGTTCTTTGCCTTGTTGTGGTAAAACCCGGTTGCATGGATGTCCTGCTCCAGCTCCTCCAAATCTGCCGAAGCAAATGCCGTAACGTCCGGGTACTTCACAAACAAATCTTTTGTCACTATATTGACCCTTGCATCTGTGCACTGCGCGCTCAAAATCGTCGCCACAAGCAGCTGCCACGGCGTTTCATGGTTTAGGTAGCATTTGTATTCTGTTGTATATTGTTCGTCCAGGCGGCGCAGAACCTCTTCCACACGCTGCCTTTCCTTTTTTGACATTCGTTTTCCCATATTTACAGCGTCTCTGCGCGTTCTTTGATTCTCTTGTTGAAGTTGATAATGTTATGTTCATATTCCTCATTCATAAACGAAGAATGCAGCAGGAAATCCGCTGTCGCCTTATTGTTCGCAATCGGTATATCGTATACTGTCGCAATTCGGAGCAGCGCTTTGACATCCGGATCATGCGGCTGTGCCGAAAATGGGTCAGAGAAAAATACAACAAAATCCACGACGCCTTCAACAATCTTTGCGCCAATCTGCTGGTCACCGCCAAGCGGGCCGCTGTTATAACCTCTGACCGGAAGCCCGGTCTTGTCCGTAATCATCCGTGCCGTAGTGCCTGTCCCACATAAAAAATGGTTCTTTAAAATCTCCTTATTTTCATCGCACCATGCAATCATTTCTGCCTTTTTCCCATCATGTGCAATCAGTGCGATATTCTTTTGCTTTCCGATGGTCATTGTAATAAATTCATCCATAATGTCCCTCTTAATTTTAGTTCCGTAGCCGCCTCTTCCAGCACACGGATTTTGAGTTTGATGTTTTGCCGCGTAAAGAAACGTCAAAACATCGAACTGTGTGCTGTCCGGACAGCTACTGTTTTTTAGTTCCGCATAAGTGATTGCGAAACTCGATTATTTTATAGAAAATTTCGAGTTTTGCAAGCGTCTAATGTTCCGCAGCCTGTCACTTGTCAATTTCCGTGTCAGGGAGAATCCCACCGCTGTTCCACCGAAGAACCGGCTGATACCCAAGTTTCATATACCAATGCGCCAGATGCGTATAGTGAATCCAGGAAAGATCAAAGCCGTCCTGTCTGAGTGTCTCGGTAGCCAGCCGCACCATTTCCAAGCCGATGCCATGCCTGCGGAATTCAGGTATCGTTCCGACACAGCCCGGTCCGCCAATATGAAGACCTTGAAACCGACCCATGTCAGCAAGACTGCAAAAAGCAACAAGCATTTCTCCGTCAAAGGCGCAATAAAACCGGTCTCCTTCCTTGAAATATTGCACCCAGTCCTCATCTACTAGACGAACCGCATTCTGAAGCGCCGCAAGTTCTCCGTGATACTCGCCGAATGAAATCCCATTTAGGCAGCCAGACGGTGTCACATTCGGCAAATCTTGGCGCAGATCCATAACCAATTCTTTGAATACCCAATCTCTGGGTAAAGCACGAATGCCTTCTTCCTGAAAGAAACCCGGATACAGGCTATGAAACAATTCTGTATAATTCATTCGTCCGCCTCTTCATCATCGTTGCTGTTTTCGAGTTTTTCAACAGTTCCTCTAACGCAGTCCTTCTTTTGTGACTGCCATTCCAAGATGGATTGCTTCTTTTTCCAGCTGCATAATCACATTGCTGATCTCTACGAGTTTATCAATTGGTATCTGTTCACCGACCGCAAGGTTTGCGCTGTATAAAATATCTTCAATAGAATCGTGGATGCCAAACAGCTTGTCGCGGACAAGCCGGACTTTTTCTGCGTCTACCATGTCGGAGGCTGCTTCAAGTGCAGTCATTCCGGAAGCATCTGCTAAGTCTACTTCGGTCATTCCGTGAATTGCCGTACACGGATAGCCTGTTGTTTCACGAATCAATGCCTCAAGTGCCGTTTTGGAATCCTCTTCACCATGCACAAGGAAAATGTTCTGCGGCGCTTTCTGAAGGCCCTGCACCCATTCTAAAAGTCCGTCCCGGTCTGCGTGTCCGGAGAACCCTTCCAGATTATAAATCTGTGCCTTGACCATCACATGTTCGCCAAGCACCGGAATCTCAATTTCTCCGTCCAGAATCCTTCTTCCAAGCGTGCCGTTTGCCTGATAGCCGACAAAGACCACGCTGTTCCTTGGGTTCCAGAGATTGTGCTTTAAATGGTGCAGAATACGTCCTGCATTGCACATGCCGCTTGCTGCAATAATGATTTTTGGTGTATCATCGGTATTTAATGCCATTGACTCCTCGCTTGTACGTGTAAAGTACAGGTTTGGGAAGTCAAGAGGATTGTCTCCCTCTAAAATATAGCGTTTTGTCTCTTCATCAAATACCTGCGCATTCCTGCGGAATACCTGCGTCGTCGTAATTGCCATTGGGCTGTCAATATAAACATTGACTTTGCTTAAAACGCCGCGGTATGTACTGTCTGATTCATAGAAACGGTTCAGTTCATAAATCAGTTCCTGTGTTCTGCCAACGGCAAAGGATGGAATAATTACACTGCCGCCTCTTGTAATTGTTTTCACAATAATTTCAATTAACTCATTCAGGCTGTTCTGGTTGCTCTCATGCAGGCGGCTGCCGTAGGTTGATTCCATAATAACAAAGTCTGCTTTTTTTATTTTTACCGGATCACGCAAAATCGGGCGGCTGTTCACACCAAGGTCGCCGGTGTAAACAATCTTTACGGTTTTTTCCCCTTCCTCTACCCAGATTTCCGTAATTGCCGAACCAAGAATATGTCCTGCATCATTAAACACAATCCGTATTTGCTCATTGAGCGGAATCAGCTGGTCATAGAGTACCGGTTTTACAAGTTTCAGTGTTGCGCTTACATCCTGCATAGTATACAGAGGCTTCATAAGCGGCTTACCGGCACGTTCTGCTTTCCGGTTTGCCCACTCGGTTTCCTTCTCCTGAATATGGGCACAGTCCGGCAGCATCACACTAAGCAAATCCGCTGTCGCATCAGTACAATAAATCGGTCCGGTAAATCCGTATTTTACAAGAAGCGGGAGCCTTCCGCAATGGTCTACATGCGCATGGCTTAACACCACGCACTCCAAATCGGCAGGAACAAACGGAAACGGTTCTTCATTTAACGCTTCTAATGTTTTTCCTCCTTGGTACATTCCGCAATCCAACAATACGCTGTGCTTTTCTGTTGTCAGAAGATGGCACGAGCCCGTTACAGAACTGACTGCCCCACAAAATCTCAGCTTCATAGTATTCCTCCTCCGTGCTGTTGCTGTATGGCAGATTTCTCGCTTAATGTGAAATAAGCAGCCGGATCAGTGTAAATTCATCTCCGGCAGAATCTGCCGCCTTTTTGATAGTAACCGTATGCTCTGCCTCTTCATCAGACAGAAAAATCTCCTGTGAAAAAGCATATTGCCCCCAACCATTTAAAAAACGCGCATCCAAATCCGCTTTATATTCGCCGTCCACCCATATCTCATACGTTCCGTAAGAATCATATGTGGAACGCCAAAATAAAAGACCCAGATTTCTGCACTTAACAGTAAATGTAATTCCGCCATCCCCTGTTTTGTTTGTCCAGACCGTCCCCCAGCCATTAAACTCTTCCTGCTCGGAAAAAGTTCCAAGCGAATCCGGCACAATCGTCTGTGCACTTAACATCTCCGCATTCTGATAGCGTTCCTTTGTAAGTGCCTTTTTGTCAAACGGCTCCGGCTCTCCATAAGAATCCAGCTCTGCATATATATTATTTAAATACTTCCAGAGCATTTCCCCAACCAATGCATGCCCAAATGCCGACGGATGCGAAACATCCCCTGACAGTTCTTCTTCGGTATAACGCTCATTGCCAAAAAACTCACGAATCAGATTTCCGTGGCTTATCATCGGCAGTTCATAAGAATAACCGACAAGCTGATGCTCCGACTGCGCACTTGTAAGGTTTGTCTGTGACATAAAAAGCAGCAATACTGCAGGCGAAGTCTCATATTTGAGAATCCTGCGTACAAGATTGTCATAGCTGTTCTTGTAATGTCCGCCCACCCCATCATTGACGGAATATTCTACAAGCACAAGGTCCGGCTGATAGTCAAGCACATCCTCCTGCACGCGGTGTACGCCAAGGTAGGAATCCGTGCCGCCAATTCCGGCATTGACTGTTGTTACTTTAGTATCCGGAAATGTTTCTTTCCACCATGCAAAGAAAATGTCTGCGTAGCAGGATTTCTTTGTCAGCTCGGAATCCAGTGGGCCGTTTGAAATCGTCCCTTGCGTAATCGAACCGCCAATACACGCAATTGTGACCGGTTCTCCTGCTTCTGCCCTTTTCATGACCGCAGCAAGCGCAGTATTATCGCATGATTTCCAAGGGCTTGCCGTCTGCATATCGTCTTCCGTCAGATAATCAGTCCACGCAGGCTGTACCGTACGCACAGGCTTATTGTCCGTTTCTGCTTCTTGCTCCCACAATGCTCCTTCCGGATTCCCTGTATTATCCGCACTTTTACAGGCAGACAGGAGAATAACAGAAAAAAGAAGCAGTGCTGTTTTTATTGATTTTGATTTGATATTAACACCCCATACTTCTGATTTTTTCCATAGCAGACAGATGCAGATGCCTGTTACGGCATTGCATCCGCCCTGTTATGCTTAATTATATGGTACTACAAATAAGGGGAGTTCACAAGATAAAAAAAGAAAAAATACTTTGAATTATATAAATTTTCAGAAAAACAACAGCGCCCGCAATACCGGCACTGCTATTCCATCATATACTTCTGTGCCCTCTGCTCTTCTGTATCAGGAAGAAGCTTTAATATAACATTGCTCCCATATTTGCGCTGCATCGCCTTCTCTATCAGATAGTCACATACCACAGGATTTTTCGGAAGCAACGGCCCATGCAGGTAGGTTGCAATGACGTTTTTATAGACAAGCCCTTCCTGTCTGGAATGCTCCGTGTTGCCCAAACCAAACTTCACCGTTCCAAACGGCATATAATCCCCAATATAGGTACGTCCTCCATGATTTACAAATCCAACAACCTCTGTCGAAAACAGCGGACTTTGCAGTATCACATTCTGAACAATCCGTTCCGGTTTCCATTCCGTATAAATATCAAGGATTCCCATTCCTTCAATAATTTTGCCGCTTGTCCTGTAATATTCACCCAAAAGCTGATAGCCACCGCAGACAGCAAGCAGCACTCCGCCATCCTCAACAAATTCATGAACTTCCTGTCTGATTGCCCTCAGATTTCCCGCTGCAATCTCCTGCTCCCTGTCAGAGCCACCACCCAGCATCACAATATCCAGTTTTCTAAAGTCAATCAGATCGCCAAAGCAAAACGGAAACACCTCAGCTTCTATGCCGCGCCATTCCAGACGCTTCCTAAGGCACTGGATGTTGCCCCGGTCACCATACAGATTCAGCAAATCCGGGTAGATATGTCCGATGGTCAGTTTCATAATGGTGCTTCTCCTTTCTTTTGCATCCGTTTCAGCATCTGGTTCATTTCATATAGGCCAGAATAATTAGAAATAACATACAGGTTTTTTGTGCCTTTCTCCGTCAGCTCTTCTACTGCTATCTCAATATCGTCTATCGTTTCACATGGAATGTCCTCATATTTCAGACGCAGCTGCATATCATAACGGCGCAGCCCCGCGGTAAGCACTGTGACTGCATGAAGCTTTGCAAAAGCGCTAAAATCAACATCCCAAAGCCACGAAACATCCTTTCCGTCCTGTGCATTGTCATTGATTTGTATGATAATGTCCTTTGGGGATGAGTCCCGCCGCAGCATCACAAGCTTCTGCTGAAATCCGACCGGATTTTTGGCAAGATAAAGCTGTACATGCGCACCATTAATAAAAAATTTTTCTTCTCTTTTGTTTCCGTAATCAAAATTCCGAACCGTCTCTTCAAAAGCGAAGGCCTCTGCTTCTGCCGCATAAAGCGCAGTATAGGCAGAAAGTATATTATAAATACTGTAATACGCTTTTGTCTGCGCCGTAAACAATTGTCCATCCAAAGAAAAGGAACAACCTTCTCCGTCAAACCAGATGTCACTCGCCGTAAAAACAGGCGATGGCCTTTTCGCACCGCAATGAAAACAATGCCAACTGCCCAGATGCCCATAATGAAAGAAATCGTACGACAGGCGCTCTCCGCAAAAACGGCAAAACAGACTGTCCGGAAAGCCTTCAGAAGCCATATCATGAAACTCATTCTCCTTAATGCCATACAGAACCACCGGGTTTCCGCACTCACATGCCAGAGCATAGGAAAAAATATCATCACTATTGATAACAAGCATCGCCTTTGGCAAGGTCTGTACAGCCTCTTTTATTTTTCGACATATTATGTCGATTTCTCCATAGCGATCCAACTGGTCCCTAAAAATATTCGTAAGCACAATGCAGTCCGGCGCAAGCAGCGGAACCACAGTAGCCGCCGCGAGTTCATCCACTTCAATGCAAGCATAGTCTGCATCAAGTCTTCCATCCTTCCTCGCCGCCAGAACAAACGCAGAAATGATTCCGTTTTTCATATTCGCCCCAAGCCGGTTACAAATGACTTTCTTCCCTTCCGCTTCTAATGTCTGGCATAGCAGATTATTTGTCGTTGTCTTTCCGTTTGTCCCCATTGTCACAATTACTTTTTCACGGACCATGCCGGACAGTTCCTGAAGCAATTTAGGAGCAAGCATCTCCGCAATCCGTCCGGGCAATGTCGTGCCTCTTCCCAGCTTTGTTCTCTGAATCATTTGGCTGCTGAACTTTGCCAGACAAACCGCCAATTTTGTCCTTATTCCCACGGACATCTCTTCCTTCTTATTAAAGTTCCGCAGAACTTCCTTCTGGCACACCTCAAACCAGAGCTTGGTTTTTGCCGCATAGAACCGTGTCAAAAACCAAGCTGTATGTCATTCAGAGTTCTGCTGTTTCTTGAAAAGCAGTCTATGTTAAGAAAACGGCAAAAGCAAGCATTCTGCCCCGAAACAAAAAAACTGCCTGAACTATAGGAAAGTCTCCAGCGTTCAGGCAGTCACTGCTTCATTCAGGCAAGATAGCGTCGGTGTACAGATGGCAACACGCATCTGCACACCGACGCTATCTTTCTCTGTTTGCCGTAAGACTGTAGTAGTCCATCTGTATGTAGACTACTACAGTCTTATGGTTTTGTCAAGTGCAGTCACTCATATTCTATTTTTTGTAATTCTCAGATACTGCACAAACTCCTTCTCCGTAAAATAAGAGTTCAGCAAAAGGTTATCATACTTTTTTATAATCTTTTTTGCGATCAGAAGTCCGTTTCCACGCCCAAGCCCCTTATCGGTTGTTCCTGCAATAATGCCGCGTGTCTTAGTCTCCGGGCGGATGTCATTTCCGATACGGATACCAACACTTTCGCCGTCTTCGGTAATCTTTATATTTACCGCCCCATGCGCAAGCTTTGCCTCTTCTGCAGCATTGTCAATCAGTATGCCAAGCAGACGAACCATGTCGCCATATCCTGCCTCCAGATGGGCAGAAGACGACAGCTCTAATCCGATTGGCACTCCGCTTTCTATTTTTTCCATCAGCTTGTAATATAAAAAATACTTCAGGTGCTCATCCTGCAGAAGCTTTAATTTATCCAGCAATTCGTTTTTTACAAGTGCGTTCTGTATAAAAGGAACAATGTTTTTGGCATAGAACTCCTTCATTTCCGCATCATCACTCCGCTCCACAAAACCTGCCATTGTCAGGAACAGATTTTTTGTATCATGCCGGATTTCCCGCATATCGCCCAAGTTGGCTTCTAAACTTGCATTGTAAGCAGAAAGCATATCTTTTTCATCCTGTACAACACGCATGTTTTCCTTGATTGCAACTGCTTTTATCAGCAGGCAGATATAAACAGCAGTAATTAAAAGAAAAAATATCTGAAACCACTGCAAAGGATCCAACACTATACCTTTTTTGTTAACCACATAATAACTTGTCTGCATTGCTATCAAAATAATCAGCACAAAAGCAACAAGCATTAAAATATATAGCTCTATTCCATGCAACCTTTCCGAAATCCTTTTAAAAAGACTGCCCCACAGCTTTTTTGCCAGAAAGAAAAGCAGTCTAAGCACTGCTGTACAAATCAGAAAATAACATATGGCAGCAAGCAGGATAACACCTGTTTTCTCCAAGGCAGTTAAGGAATATCGGTTCGCTGCTTCATAATATTCATATATAAACCTGCGAGAAAGAAGCCGATATCCAATGAGAATCAAACTGCCAGTAATCACAGTGACAGATGTGCCAAGGGCATATATCTTGATATGTCCTGTCTGCCAAATCAATATTACAATCAAATCGACCAGCATCAGAAACGAAATCATTGGCACATAAGGCATTCCACCAACGTAAAGTCCAAAACCGACCAATTCTGTTACAAGCAGTGAAAAAAGCAGGAAACAGGAAGAAAGTGAAAACGGAACCTGCTTTGCTCCTTTGACATGGAGCGTCAGCAGCACAAGCGCAGCGATGTCGATTCCAAGCGGCGTACCAAAATTTACTCTTCTCAAAAGCAGGAGAAGCGCCGTTCCTCCTAAAAGAATCATTGCAATCCATGTAATTATTTGTTTTGTACGGCTGTTCTTTACTTTTTCTGAAGCCATCGTTTTACCTCCGTCTGCATACGCAAGGAACAGGGAATTTGTCTCTGGTCAGATAAGATAAGAAAACCTCCATGCAGGCCTATCATCTGCTTTTTTGCCACAAGAAAGGAACGGTGCACCCGCAGAAAATTCTCTCCAAGCCGTTTTGCCTCAGCACCCAATGTCCCTAAAACCGTAATTTTTGAGCCGTTTACAGTATGATAGGTGATACCGTGGGAAACCCCCTTTTCTGCTTCCAGATACAAGATGTCAGAAACATCAATTTCCACTGTTTCCCCAAGTCCTACGGTCAAGCAGACAGTATCTTTGGAACCTGCCTCCTCCTGCTCCATGTGAAGCGCCATATGGATATAGCGCCGGAACCCGGAAGAGAGCAGCTTCATATCTGTTCCCTTTTCCAGAAAGCCAAACGGCTCCGCACCGCTTTTCAATACGTTCATTGCCATTTCATGATGATTGGAAGTAAACACAATATGAATATTTCTCGTCTGCTTTTTCAGCGCCACAGAGATGTCGATTCCGTTCGGTTGGTTCTTTCCAAAGTCCAAATCCAAAAACACAAGATAATGTCCTGGATTATTTTTTAAGAATGTCAGCGTTTCTGATATGGAAGTTGCTTTTCCTGCAATTGCTGCTAAAAGCCCATCCTCTTTTATAATACGTTCTATTAAATCCGTCTCAAGCGACAGAAAAAACATGTCATCATCACAGAGAAAAATCTTAAGCATATCCGCTCCTCTTCTGCGCTGCCGCGCAATCTTTTGTACCACCATCCCATAATATCAGGGCCACAAAGCCATCTGTATACCGATGCTAGTATCATTTTATACTAAATCAATCAGAAAAGACAAGGAGAAATGCAAAAATAAACGCAGCCGGAAAATCCAAAAACATGGCTTCCCGACTGCATTTATTTTAGTAATTTTCCTTCCGTATCTCAAAATAGCTCTGTGGATGGGCACATACCGGACAAACCTCTGGAGCCTTCTCTCCCACCACAAGATGTCCGCAGTTGCGGCACTCCCACATCTTGATTTCGCTCTTTTCAAATACCTTCTTCATCTCTACATTGTCAAGCAGTTTCCGGTATCTCTCCTCATGTGATTTCTCGATTTCTGCTACCATACGGAACCTGTGTGCAAGCTCCTTGAATCCCTCTTCTTCTGCTTCCTTTGCAAACTGTGCATACATCTCGGTCCACTCGTAATTCTCGCCTTCTGCAGCACTGACTAAGTTCTCTGCCGTTGTCCCAAGCCCTCCAAGCGCTTCAAACCAAAGCTTTGCATGTTCCTTTTCATTGTCCGCAGTCTCGGTGAAAATCGCTGCAATCTGTTCGTAGCCTTCCTTCTTTGCCACGCTTGCAAAGTAAGTATACTTGCTCCTTGCTTGTGTTTCCCCGGCAAATGCGGTTCTCAAATTCTGTTCTGTCTTGCTTCCTTTTAGCTCCATAACACCTCTCCATTCTGCCGCAGACGGCCTCACTCCAAAAGCAAGTCCGAAAGCCTTGCTATCTGAACACAACCTTCTGGCAGTTCGCCTTCAAACGGCGTTGACTGCTCTGTATGGAGATATCTGCATTCCATTCCGTAACCAAGCGCTCCTTGCACATCGCTGAAACGGTCATTGCCCACCATCACAGATTCTTCTTTCTTTAGGCCATACCGCTTTATAAGAAGGCCAAAAAAATCTTCGGACGGCTTTTTGATGCCTTCCACGGAAGAATATAAAATTCCGTCAAAGCAATCCTTAATGCCAAGGACGCGAAGCTCCGGTTCCGTAAATGAATACTGCGCATTTGTTAAAAGGTATACCCCCTTTCCTTTTGCACGAAGCCCTTCCAAGGTCTCTTTTGCGCCTTCAAACAGGGCAAGCC
>CAJTZB010000046.1 GCA_910583815.1 uncultured Lachnospiraceae bacterium | reverse complement strand
GCTGCGCAATCAGATTATCCACCGAAACCGGATCAGAAGAAGCGTTCTGTGCAGAACCGATGGCAGCAAACAGATGGGAATTTGGTGGGGCAATTACTTGTTCATCTGTAAGTTTCAGCGTGCGGATAAAGGCTGCCTTTAGCTCGGTTAAAAAGTGAAGAGGGCCGCCTAAAAAGGCGACATTGCCACGGATTGGCTTACCACAGGCGAGTCCGCTGATAGTCTGGTTGACAACCGCCTGAAAAATAGAAGCAGCAAGATCCGGTTTGGATGCTCCTTCATTAATCAATGGCTGAATATCAGATTTTGCAAAGACGCCGCATCGTGCAGCGATTGGATAGATTGCCTGATAGCGCTTGGCGTATTCGTTTAAGCCTGTGGCATCGGTTTTTAAGAGTGCAGCCATCTGGTCGATAAAAGACCCCGTGCCTCCGGCACAGATGCCGTTCATACGCTGTTCAATACCCCCGGTGAAATAGATGATTTTTGCATCTTCACCGCCAAGTTCAATTGCAACATCAGTACGAGGGGCATACTGCTGCAGCGCAGAAGCGACAGCAACAACTTCCTGAAGGAACGGAAGCTTCATATGTCCGGCCAGAGTCAGCCCGCCTGAACCGGTAATGGCGGCGCGAACCTCAAATGGTCCAAGCTGCTCACGCGCTGCTGCCAGAATTTTAGAAAGGGTTCCTTGAATATCGGCATAATGGCGCTCATATGCCGAAAAGGCAAGAGTGCCGGATGTATTTAACAATGCTGTTTTTACGGTAGTGGAACCAATATCGATTCCAAGGGTATATTGAGTCATAAGTTGATGCTCCTTTTCTTTAGGCTCCTGTATGCTTTATGCAGGGGATCCAAAAGGTGCTTTGGGTACTCTGCTCTTTGTAGAAACAAGTCGTAAGTCATGCCTATTTTACAACACTTATTTTTAAAGTGCAATGAAAAAAACGTAAATTTCCTGTGGAATATATTGTGGAAATCAGTTAGAATAAGAACATACAGAAAGGAAGAGCTTATGGAAAAAAGGACGCCAAGAAGAGCAGGCAGACAGAGAAGGGGACAGGAGAAAAAGATGCAAAGAAGCAGGTTTCGCGTGCTGTTTGCGTTTTTGGCAGTAACGTTTTTGGTTTTTGCCACACAGGAACAGAGCATGCCTGCGAGGACGGAGCTTTTGCAGACAGGAGAGGAAATCAGAGTTGGCTTGACCGATTTATATTCGGGAAAAGAAAGCATTACAATAAAAAACAGTGCGCTTGGCATAGGTTACTGCGTAGGCAGAAGCTATTTGCAGGAGACCGTATTACATAGTGCATCGGGGTTTACGTTTACTCCTGCTTCCGGTTATTTTGTGCGTCTGATGGAACTGTACAGCAGCTATGCGGCAGCAAAACAGACTGCAGATGCGTTAACCCGAATGGGATATACGGCATATCCGGTCTGTGTATATCAATGTACCTGGTATGTATATTTGGGAGGGAGCGGAAAGTACTCTGAAATGGAGTCATTAAAAGAACGGCTGCTTCGTGTGGGGGATTTTGGGGAAGCAGAGATTCTTTCAGGAAATAATTACCGTATTTGGGTCAAAGGGAGCTTTGGGACGTTTTTAATAGATGTAGATGAGCATATGGCATATCCGCAGTTTAAGCCGGTAACTACTTATGAGGACAGTGCGGTTTATTGTATTGACATGGGAACCCGCATATACCGTGGCAGAATGGAAATCGGACGCTACCAAAAATCAACGCTGACGGCAGTCAATATTGTACCGTTGGAAGAATATCTTTACAGTGTGGTTGCTTCGGAAATGCCGTCTACGTGGAATCAGGAGGCGCTGAAGGCACAGGCAGTCTGCGCAAGAAGCTATGCACTTGTAAAAGCAGGTTATCAGGGCGAGTCCAATGCAAAAAAAGGCTACAAGCTGGTGGATACGACTTCCTCACAGGTATATAAAGGATATTTGGCAGAGACCTCAAAGTCTGCGGCAGCAGTAAGGGCGACAAAGGGAGAGATGGTATGTTACGACAATCAGGTTGTGGCGGCATATTTCTTTTCCACAAGCGGCGGGCGCACAGAGTCTTCGGAAGCAGCATGGTCTGTTGCCAAGCCGTACCTTGTAAGCGTTACAGATATTTACGAAACTAACCCGGAAAAAAAGCCTTGGCTTGTTTCCATGACGAAGAAAGAGCTTTCTTCACGCCTGTCGGCGCGAGGAGTGTCTATTGGGGAGGTTCAGGATGTCAAGGTGACAAGTTATACGGATACAGGAAGAGTATATGCCTTGTTGATCAGTGGCACAAACGGCAGGACAACGCTGCAGGAATCAGCAATCCGGACGGCACTTGGGCTTTACAGCACAGATTTTCATATTGTGCAGAGCGGCTCATGGCCGGATTTGGTCACAGTGACAGGGGCAGGAGGCAGCAAAGAACGCCGCATCAGCGATTCCTATGTACTTTCGGCAGACGGCGTTACAAGAGCATCTTCTGCGGCAGAACAATATATTGTGCGCGGAGCAGAAGGGCTGATGAACTATCCGCAGAAGGCCCCTTCTTCAAAGGATATGATTGTATTTGCCGGAATGGGCTATGGTCATGGTGTCGGCATGAGCCAGTCAGGAGCACAAGGAATGGCAGAACAAGGCTTTACTTATAAAGAAATTGTTGAATTTTATTTTAAAGGTGCAAAAGTAAAATAAGGTCAGGTGGACGAGCGAATCACGACGTTGGAGGCGATATAAATAATCTGGTTGGCCTGCAGCGGATTGTTCACCCGCTCAAGCAGTACATTGATGATTCTTTTTCCAAGTGCGGTTTTGTTGACATTTACAGAGGTAAGAGGAGGGGTTGCCTGTTTGGATTCTGCAATGTTGTCAAAGCCGTTTACTTTTATATCTGCCGGGACTGCTATTTTTAAGCTTTTCAATGCTTTTAGCAGGTTGATTGCAATCGTATCGTTTGCGGCAATAAAGCAGTCCGGAAGGGCAGGAAGATTATGTATGGCTTCTTCTAATACTTCCGGTTCATAAGATAAGGAATCGTCATGCAAAACAGAATATTTTAAATCTATAGGAAGCCCTGCTAAAAACAGGGCTTCTCGCATGCCTGTAAAGCGTTCATAAAAAGAACGGCAGTGCAAATAATCGCCGACAAAACCAAAGGTACGGCAATCTTCGTCTCGCATCATCTGCATGCAGAAATTTTTAATGACATTCTGGCTTTCTGGAAGAATCATATCATATTTTCCCTTGAGCGTGGAATCATAAAGTGGAAAGTCCAAAAAAACAAGCGCCAGTCCCATATCAAGAAGTTCTGCGATATAACTGCACTCAAAAAACTCAATACAGATAATTCCGTCAACTCTGTTGTCAGAAAGATAGCGTTTGAATTTGGAAAAAGAAGCCGGACTGGTAACATTGAACTGCACAAGTTCAATGTCATAGTTTTCTAGGCTTTCTTCAATGCCCCTTAATACAAAAATATAGTAGTTGATATTCATTAAAAGCCTGGAGGAAAGAATCAGAAAGCGCTTCTGGCCGAGTGCGACTTCAGAAGCGGCTGCAAGTTTATAGCCTTTATACCCCATGCTGATGGCAGCACTGATAACGGCATTCCTTGTTTTGGCAGGAACGTGTTTTCCGTTGAGTGCTTTGGAAACTGTATTTCTGGACAGATTTAATGCATTGGCAATATCCTGGATTGTGACATTTTTCTTCATTGTGCAGCCCTCATAAAATATAGAAAAACTATGCGAACGAGTCCTTTTGTGTATAGTGTATGCCCTCTTGATAGAAATGTCAACTGCTTTCATAAAAATGCACAAAAAACTATAAATAAATTGGGCATTTGCATATTTTTTTGATAGAATACATATAAAAATTGACACTGTAAATGCCCTAAGGTAAACTAAATGTACAGATAGAAAATGATGAAAACCAAAGAGTGAGGAGCGTGGTAAAAAAAATGAAAGCAAAAAAAGACCGCCTGAAACATCTGAAGGAAAACTATCCGTTCCTGATTATGCTTCTTCCGGCAGTGATTGTGGTGTTCCTGTTCAGCTATCTTCCGATTTACGGAATCCTGATTGCATTTCAGGATTTTATGCCGGGTGACAAGATTTTTTCAGATACGACAATCTGGGTCGGATGGAACAATTTCAAACGCTTTTTTACGGATGTCCAATTTTGGCCGCTGATGAAGAATACGTTCCTTTTGTGTATTGAGGGATTTCTTATTGGCTTTCCGCTGCCGATTCTGGTTGCCTTGATGTTAAATGCCTTAAAGGGCAGAAAGGGCGCAAAATATCTGCAGACCATTTTTACTGCGCCGCATTTCATTTCTTTGGTTGTTTTGGTCGGTATGCTGCAGCTGTTTTTCGGGCGTTATGGTTTGGTCAACAACATTGCTGCCAACCTTGGAGCAGAGCGTTATTCCTATTTCCTTGAAAGTTCGGCATTCCGTCCGCTCTATATTTTGTCCAGCAATTGGCAGGATTTTGGATGGAGTGCAGTCATTTATATCGCAGCCCTGTCCAATGTGGATCCACAGCAGCATGAGGCAGCGATTATGGATGGAGCGTCCAGGCTCCAAAGAATCCGTTATGTGGATTTTCCGGCGATTCTTCCAATGGTAAGCGTCATGTTGATTATGTCTATCGGCGGACTGATGGGAGTAGGATACGAAAAGGCGCTTCTGATGCAGACCGACGGCAATTTGGGGGTCAGCGAACTGATTGCAACTTATGTATATAAGAGGGGGCTTACCGGGGTTCCAGATCAGGCTTACGCAACGGCAATCGGGCTGTTTAATTCCGTGATTAATGTTATCCTTCTTATTATTGCCAATAAGACGTCAAAGAAGTTTTCTGAAAATTCTCTATGGTAGGGAGGCTATGATATTGACAAAGCAAAAAACATGGAAGGGCGGCGGCCTAAGAAGAAGCAAAACAGGCGACAAGGTATTTTATGCGATAAATTTCCTTATTCTTGGCCTGCTTGCCTTGATTGTGCTATATCCCTTGTATTTCATTATTATCGCATCCATTTCCGATCCGGATGCGGTCCTTGCCGGAAAGGTAGTGCTTGCTCCGGTTGATATTACATTTTCCGGTTTTGCAAAAATAATAGAGCGCACGGATGTCTGGAGAGGGTATCTTAATACGATTATTTATACGCTGATTACTATTGTTCTTTCTCTTGCGGTTACGATTCCGGCAGGATGGGCGCTCAGCAGAAAGACACTGCCGGGAAAAAAGCTGTGGATGGTGTATTTTATTATCCCGATGTTTTTTGGCGGCGGGCTGATTCCGTTTTACAATGTAATGAGCGGCCTGCATATGGTCAACACGATATGGGCAATTATTCTTCCGGCGATTCTTTCCGTATGGAACCTGTTTATGACAAAGACATTCTTTGAATCCAGTATTCCGGAGGGGCTGCTGGAGGCCGCAAAAATTGATGGCGCCGGGCATTTTAGGGTATTTGTCCTGATTGTGCTTCCTCTTGCCAAGGCAATTATGGCGGTTATGGCACTGTATTATGCGGTCGGGCAGTGGAACAGCTACTTTAATGCAATGATATTTTTACAGGATGAAGAACTGTATCCTCTGCAGCTGGTTCTTAAGGAAATTTTAGTTGCTTCGGAAAGCACGGTTGGCGGCAGCGGAGAAACCATCCTGGAACAGTACCGTCTGGCAAACCAGCTGAAATATGTTTCGGTTATTGTATCCAGCCTTCCGGTGCTGATGCTGTTCCCATTTGTGCAGAAATACTTTGCACAGGGTGTTATGATTGGTTCCTTGAAGGAATAAAAATTGCCGCAAAACGGCAATTACAAATCTGTTCCGCAGATTTGGGAATACACGCCGCTTGGGCGGCAGAATGGAGGTTAGTATGAAAAAAGCAGTATCTATTCTGGTTTTGGGAGCAATGGTGCTGTCTCTTACAGCATGTGGAGGGAAAGACGCCAAAGAAGAGGGGGTGCAGGTAGAGCAGCTGGTTTCTGAGTATGGGTTCCAGTGGACAGACACCAAGGCGCCGATTTTAAATGAAAAAGGGGCGCAGGAGATTTCCTTTAATGTATATTCTTCTAAGAATGCTTCTGCCCTTGACTATAATGACATGAAAATCATGCAGGATTTGTATGAGAGCACAAATGTAAATGTATCATGGGAAAACGTATCAGAGTCCGTTTATTCCCAGCAGAAAAACCTGATTTTAGGAAATGCGGCAAACCGCCCAGATGCTATCTATCATGCAGGCATGGGCGCCGGTGAAATCATCAAATATGCAAAGAGGAATGTCCTGCTGCCAATCAGCGACTATCTCGAATATATGCCGAACTTTTCTAAAATTTTGGAGGAGCGCCCGGATATTAAAAGCCAGCTGATTAACGTAGAAGATGGCAAGATTTATTCCCTTCCGCGTATTGAGGAGATGGGACTTTTGCAGAATCCAAACATTCTGTTCTTAAATAAAGAGTGGGCGAAGAAAGCAATTGAGGCAGGCGCAGTAACTGGCGTTTCTGTGGCAGATTTAAAGGATGGCATCAACCTGACAAGCAGCCAGATGGAAGCAATGCTTCGCTATTTCAAAGAAAATGATATGAATGGGAATGGTGATGCAAATGATGAGCGTCCAATGAATTTTGTTTATAATAACTGGCAGGGAAACCAGTGCGACCTCTATGGTATGTTTGGTTTGAATGACAATCTGGAACACCGCATTATTGTGGATGGCAAGGTAAGCTATACTATAATGGATGACAGATTTAAAGAAGCAACCAACTTTATTGCAAACTGGGTAACGCAGGGGCTGATTGATAAAGTTTCTTTTGAGCAGTCGCAGGATAACTTCTTGGCAAACGGCAAAGGGCTGGAAATCTATGGCGCATTTTACTGGTGGGAAAGTGAGACGGTTGTTTCCAATCCGGAACACTACATTGTCTGCAATCCGCTGATTGGGCCAAACGGCGACCAGACAGTCTGCGTTTCCAATAATCCGGAGGTAAGCACAGGAGAAGTGATTATTTTTAATGATTGTCCGAATGTGGAAGTGCTGCTTGCTTATTTTGACCGTTATTACGATCCGGAGATTTCTGCCCAGATTAATTACGGACCAATAGGCATTGTCTATGAAGAAGAGAAGGATGAAAAGGGGATGCTGGTGCAGAAGGAACTTCCGGCAGGCATGACAACGGATGAACTCCGCCTGCAGAATGCGCCGCTTGGTATTATCTATCTTTCAGACTATGCATGGAACAATGTCGTCCACATGGAGCCAAGAGCCAAGCTCAGAGTAGAGAGGCTGACCGCTTATGCGACACCTTTTGTTCCGGAAGGTGTAAAACCATGCACAAACCTGCAGTTTTCTCTGGATGAGCTAAATACGCTCAGCAATTATGAGACGAACCTCAACGACTATGTCCGCACAAACCTGATTAAGTGGCTGACCAAAGGCGGAGTTTCGGATTCCGAGTGGGAGAGCTTCCAAAAAGATTTGAACGGAAAAGTAAATCTGCCGGAAGTGCAGAAGGTTTATCAGGATGCGTATGACAGATATGGTTCTAAATAAGAAACCGCTGTAGCGGCAGAATGGAGGAATACTATGAAAAGAGTAAGAAAAATAGCTGCGGCAATATTATCTTTTGCCTTGGTTGTATCAACAGCTGCGTGCGGTGGCAAAAAGGAAAATACAGAGCCGGAACTTACCGGCGTCAGCGATAAGACAATAGAAGCAGGTCAGGAATTTAACGCGCTGGAGGGTATTTCGGCATCAGATGCAGAGGATGGGGATCTGACGGCAAAAATCGTGATAGATTCTACTCCGAAGCTTTCTTTTAAAAACGGAAAAGTCGTGCCAGAGAAAGCAGGCAGCTATGAACTGACCTATTCTGTTACAGATAAGGACGGCGCTGTCGTAAATGCCTATGCAACGCTTACAGTTACAAAGCAGACGAGCGAGGCAGTTGTTTATAAGAAATTTGATTTTAGCAAAGAGCAGGCAGTAGATAGCAAGGGATGGACGGCAAAAGTTGCAGATGGTATTGCAGCAGCCGGTGAACTGAAGCAGGGAGCCTATGTTTTTGATATTACATCTCCGGGCAATGGCGATGGTGACATTCAGCTTGTTAAGTCTGGCGTAGCATTAAAGCCGGCAGACTATAAAGTAAAAATCTGGGCAAAGTCCACGAAAAATACGTATGCGCATCTGATTGCAAGAGATGAGAATGCAGAAGGCTGGGCAACATTTGGCGGAGCTTTTAATGTAGTAATCGGCCCGGAAATTGCCCCACTGGAATTAAACTTTACCGTAGGCGGAGAAGGCAGTGCAGAGCTGATGCTTAACCTTGGCAAAATCACGCCGAATCCAGACAATCCTTCGGATACGACTCCGGAAAACTTTACAGTAACAATTGATAAGATTGAGATTTATGAAATGTCTGGAGAAGAAACAAAGAATCCGGTATATTCCAATGACTTTGCTTTGGCCGCAGAAGGGGCAGTTACTGTTTCTGCAGGAGACGGAGCTGTGTCTCAGGCCTCCGTTGCAGATGGAGCCGCTAATGTGAATATTTCGTCTTATCCGACAGAGGGCGGCGTATGGAGCATCAAGGCAGATATTGCACTTCCGGACGTAACAGTGGAAGCAGGCAAGAAGTATTATTACAGCTTTAAGCTCCGTGCCGAGAACGCACAGTCAGGGGAATGTTTGATAGAAAGCGCCTCTCTGTTTGACGCAAACAGAGTACATTTTAACGGCTTTTCTGTAGGTGCCGGAGAAGAAATTGAAGTAAACGGTATTTTTACGGCAGAAGGTGCAGTGGCAGACCCGGTAATCCGCCTGCAGATTGGAAATCCATCAGATGGTGTTTCTGCAAATAACCTCGTGATTGATGATGTTGTGTTTGGAAAAGTAGAAGGTGACTTGGAGACAACTAAGACAATGGATACATTTACTTCCTTTGGCAAAGGCACTGCAAACGCAGCTAATCCGGATTATCCGTTCAGTACCTTTAACGGCACGGACGAAGAGCATGAAAGAGGAGTAGGCACTATCTGGACCGAGAACGGCAGCCTGTTCTATCGTATTGACCAGGCTGGGACAACAGACTGGCTTAATAAGCTGACCTGCGGCTATACAGACAATCCTCTCACATTGGCATCCGACAGCTATTATACCGTAGAAATTACAGCAAAGGCAGATAAAAATGTGTCCTGTGCGTTCTTCTTAAATCCGCTTGGAAGCTGGGATCCAAGGCTTTCAGAGAGAATGGACATTACGACAACAGAACAGACTTTCAGCTTTACGACAAAAGATACTTTTATTACAGATATGGATTTTGAGATGCTGTTCCAGTTTGGCTCAGAAGAGACAGCAAAGCTGGGTGATGTTACGATTGAGATTTCGGACATTACAATTTACCAGATGCTTGTACAGTAAGCACGCTATAAGAAGGAGCATAAATTTAATATGGGATACAGGACAAAAAAGAAACATGCTTTTCTGTACGCTGCTTTTTCCTTGATTCTGGCGGCTTGTTTGTGTGGCTGCGGGCAGGCCGGTGGGCAGGATGAGGATGTGAGGAAGGAATTTAGCTATCCGGAAGATGAAAAGGATTTTTCCTCTCTTAAGACACCGGGAAGCCAGGAAGCAGCATATGAATACCGTATGTTCTTTCTGCCTGCGGCAGATGGCACAAGCCAGCCGTATGTTGGAGACACAATGCCGTACTATGAAGATGGGATATATTATATTTACTATCTGAAAGATGGTGGAGATTCCTACAACCATTCCATCTATCTGGCGACCACGGAAGATTTTGTAACCTATAAAGAGCAGGACGTTCCGGTACTTGAATCATCAAAAAGCGGTGGGCAGGACAGCTGGATTGGCACCGGTTCTGTAGTAAAAGTAAAAGACACCTATTATTTCTTCTATACAGGGCATACCGGTGCCGCTACTGCGGAATACAAAGAGAAGATTATGGTTGCCAAAAGCAATAATTTGACTTCGTTTGAGAAAGTATCCGGCTGGGAGATTACGCCTCCGGATGAACTTAGGCAGAAAAACGATTTCAGGGACCCACAGGCCTATTATGATGAGGAGACCGGGGAGATTTCGCTTACGGTAACGGCTTCTCAGGACAACATAGCAAGGATTCTCAAATATACAGTCAGTGCTGATTTGCAGAAAGTATCTTATGATGGCATTATTTTCAGCAATACGCACGGAAACTTTTGGAATCTGGAGTGCAGCGATACGTTTCGAATTGGAAATAAGTGGTATATTACGTATTCGGCACAGGACGATACGCTTTGGTACGCTTCCTCTGACCAGCCATATGGCCCATACTCAGAAGCAAAACGTCTGGAAGGCAAGCTGTTCTATGCAGCAAAGCATGTGGAAGATGGTGAAAACGCATATATGGTAGGCTGGGCAAGGCGTTCGGAGTCGGTTTCCTCTACGCAGGATGTGTCCGGCTGGGCAGGAAATCTGGCGGTGCAGAAGATTGTCCAGAAAGAGGGCGGAGAACTGGTTCTTGCTCCGGTGGATAACATGGTTTCCCAATACCAGAAGGAGAGGGAGCTTCGTGTAAATGGCACGGAGGTTTCCATCGAAGCAGGTTCGCTCTATAACTATGAAGATGTGTTTACCTGTTATGAGAGTTTTCTGATTACCGGAAAGTTCCGGTATGAAAAGGGAGGTTCTTTCGGGCTTTGTTTTGACTACAATGGCAGGGCAGATAAGTACAAAATGATTTCTATCAGTCCAGAGGAAAATAAGCTGCAGCTCTTTTTTAATGAAGGAACAGTACTGATTGCAGAAATGGAGCTTGCGCTTGATCCAGAGAAGGAGCACTCCTTTACCTATCTTCAGGAAGGCTCCGTTGGGATTTTTTATATTGATGGAATGGCGGCCTTGACAGTGCGGCTTTATGGTGTCAGCGGAAAGGCGATACAGCTGTTCGCAGAAAATAATTCTGTCGTATTTTCCTCATTGCGGCAGTGCACAAGATAACTGACAGAAAAAGAGAGGGAACATGCGGTGATAAATCAGAAATTATTATTTGCCAGAACTTATGAGAAAGAAGCAGGAGATAAGATTGCAGCAGAATCCAGACCAAAGTTTCATCTGTCGCCCCATGTAGGATGGATGAACGACCCGAATGGCTTTTCCTATTATAAGGGAGAATATCATCTGTTCTATCAGAGCAATCCTTATGATACGGTCTGGAATTCAATGCACTGGGGGCATGCGTCCAGCAAGGATTTGCTGCACTGGACTTACCTTCCTTGTGCGATGGCTCCGGATGAAGCATATGATTCCTATGGGTGCTTTTCTGGCAGCGCTCTGGAGCTTCCGGATGGACGGCATCTGCTTATGTACACGGGAGTCCGTAAGGAAGGCGGCGATCACGGAGAGGAGCTTCAGACGCAGTGCCTTGCCGTGGGCGATGGGCTGAATTATAAAAAGTACGAAACCAATCCGGTATTGGATGCGTCCGTTTTGCCGGAGGGCTTAAGCAAAAATGATTTCAGAGACCCTAAAATATGGAGAGAAGAAGATGGCAGCTATCAGTGTGTTGTCGGCGCCCGCAGAAAAAATGGGCTTGGCTCTATTCTCTTGTTTGGCAGTCCGGACGGATTTTCATGGCACTATGAAAGCACATTGATAGAAAATGACGGCCATCATGGAATGATGTGGGAGTGTCCGGATTTCTTTCCTTTGGATGGGAAACATGTGCTGCTATGCAGTCCGCAGGATATGCTGCCGGAAGGGTTCGAGTATCACAATGGGAATGGTACGCTTTGCCTGATCGGAACTTATGATAAGGACAAAAAGAAGTTTATTCCGGAGAACAACCAGTCAATTGACTATGGAATTGACTTCTATGCTTCTCAAACAATCTTGGCTCCGGATGGCAGAAGGATTATGATTGCGTGGATGCAGAACTGGGATACATGCGACCAGAATGGGACCAGAGGAAAGAAATGGTTTGCTCAGATGACATTGCCAAGGGAACTGTCTGTTCGGAATGGGCGTCTGTATCAGCAGCCTGTTCGGGAATTGGAACTTTACCGAAGCAATAAAACAGAATATAAAAATATTGCCTTTGAGGGCGAGCTGAGGCTGGACGAAATAGAAGGCAGAACGTTGGATATGGAACTTACTGTTCGCCCGGAAGATAAGGCAGAGATGTACCGCAAATTTGCACTTCGCTTTGCACAGGATGAGCAGTACCGGACAGCGCTTAGTTTTAGGCCATATGAGTCTGTCCTGAAAATAGACCGTAAATTTTCAGGGTCGCGCAGGGCATATATCCATCAGCGACGCAGTCTGACAGCAAACAAAGAAGGAGAATTAAAGCTGCGTGTAATTCTGGACAGATTCAGTGCAGAAGTCTTTGTAAATGACGGAGAGCAGGTTATGACAGCAACCATTATGACAGACCTTGCAGCAAAAGGGATTTCCTTTTTTGCAGATGGGAATGTAGTGATGGATGTGACAAAATATGATTTGTTTGCGGAAGAATAGAATTCCAATCAATGTAAGAGGCAGGAGAGGTGGAGAGAATGAAGAAGTATGATGTTGCTGCCCTTGGTGAGCTTCTGATTGATTTTACAGAGAATGGGAAAAGCATCCAAGGCAATTACTTGCTGGAAGCAAATCCAGGCGGCGCTCCCTGCAACGTATTGTCAATGCTTACAAAGCTTGGAAAGGCGACTGCATTTATCGGCAAAGTTGGCAATGATTTTTTGGGAGGGCAGTTAAAGCGAACCATAGAAGAGATAGGCATTGATGCACAGAATTTGATTCTGGATGAAAAAATCCATACAACATTGGCCTTTGTGCATACGTATCCGGATGGGGACAGAGATTTTTCGTTTTATCGGAATCCTGGTGCGGATATGATGTTACGCGCAGAGGAAGTAAACGAAGAGGTAATTGCGGCATCTAAGATGTTTCACTTTGGCTCACTTTCTATGACGCATCATAGCGTGAGAGAAGCAACAAAGAAAGCGCTTAAAACTGCAAAGGAACATCGCTGTTTGATTTCATTTGACCCTAATTTGCGAGAACCGTTGTGGGATTCTCTGGATGAGGCGAAGGAACAGATTGCCTATGGTATCAGCCAATGCGATATATTAAAAATTTCGGATAATGAAATACAATGGTTCACAGGAAAACAGGAGTTTGAAGAGGGAATCTATGTATTGCAGGAGGCATACCATATTCCATTGATTCTCTTGTCAATGGGCAAGGACGGAAGCCGTGCTTACTATGGAAACAAGAGAGTGGAAGCAAAACCATATCTGCAGAAAAATACAATTGACACAACAGGTGCGGGAGATACATTCTGTGCCTGTGTACTGAACTATATTTTAGAGCATGGGTTAGAGGGGTTGACGGAAGAAAACTTAAAAGAGATGCTGTCTTTTGCCAACGCGGCCGCGGCACTGGTTACGACAAAGAAAGGCGCGCTGCGTGTTATGCCGGCAAAGGAGGAAATTGAGAAGGCTCTTGCGGTGGGATTGTAAAGAAAATTTTTTTGTGATATAATATGGCATCAGAGTTAAAAGGTCAGGTAATGCGAGCTTGTTAGCCGCTTACTGGCCTTTTAACAATTTTTAGTAGGAGCATAGGTTGAAAAATCAAGCTGATGCGTTGATTTTTCCATCGGCTGTTTGTGCCGAGAACGCCACAAATAAGCCTTGATGGCAGACGCAAATCTGACATTTGCGTCGCCTCGTCGCGTAAACGCTCCGGAACGGAGATTGAAATGAGAAAACAAGACTTTTATTTTGAACTGCCGCAGGAATTGATTGCACAGGACCCGCTTACAGACCGTTCAGCATCCAGGCTTCTTGTGCTGGACAAGCAGACAGGCACATATGAACATCATACGTTTTGCGATATTTTGCAATTTCTAGCAGAAGGAGACTGCCTTGTGTTGAACAATACGAAAGTCATTCCGGCAAGGCTGATTGGGGAACGGCTGCTGCCACCAAAGGAAGGGCAAGAGGAGGCAGAGCATGGCGCACAGATTGAGATTTTATTGCTGAAGCGCAGGGAAAATGATATTTGGGAGACGCTTGTAAAGCCGGGAAAAAAAGCAAAGCCCGGTACAAAACTTACGTTTGGAGACGGCATCTTAAAAGCAGAGGTGCTTGATATTGTAGAAGAAGGAAATCGTCTTGTACAGTTTCAATATGAAGGGATTTTTGAAGAACTGCTGGACCGTTTGGGACAAATGCCTCTGCCTCCTTACATTACCCATAAGCTTCAGGACAAGAACCGTTATCAGACCGTCTATGCAAAGCATGAAGGCTCAGCGGCTGCACCAACTGCAGGGCTGCATTTTACAAAAGAGCTGCTGGAGCAGATTGCAGCCAAAGGCGTTTCCATTGTAAGTGTTACGCTGCATGTGGGGCTTGGCACATTCCGCCCGGTCAAAGAAGACAATATATTGGATCATCATATGCATACGGAGTCCTATCAGATTCTGGAAGAAGAAGCAGAAAAAATCAATGCTGCAAAGAGAAATGGCAAAAGAGTGATCTGTGTTGGAACGACAAGCTGCCGTACGATTGAATCTGCCGCAGATGAAAATGGTTTTGTGCAGGCAAAGTCAGGAGACACTGGGATTTTTATTTATCCCGGCTATCGGTTTAAAGTATTGGATGGGCTCATTACGAATTTCCATCTTCCGGAATCGACGCTGTTAATGCTTGTTTCAGCGCTTGCAGGGCGCGAACATGTGCTGGCAGCTTATGAAGAAGCCGTGAAGGAGAAGTATCGCTTTTTTTCGTTTGGGGATGCAATGCTGATACTATAGCGTCAGTGTACAGATGGCAACACGCCTCAACCCATGTGATTTCAGGCATTTTCATCTCACATAAATATAATAGCCATGTTCCTTCAGCACTAGGATTGCATGCTGTTTGTCTTCTTGGCTGTAAAACTCAATACGGAGGACTCCCTGCTCAAACTCTCGGTTATGGAGAATGCCGATGTTTTTAATGCTGATGCCGTGGTCAGAGAGCAGCACGGCAAGGGATGCCAATGTGCCGGTTTCGTCCCGGATATCTACAAACAGTTCATGGACAGGCGCCAGAATGCCGGAAGTGCGTGCAGGAATGGAGTTGCGGTAAGTGCCTGCATCATCAAACAGTTGGTACAGATCCGTTTGGTTTTCCTGTTCCACAAATGTGAGGGCCTCTGAAAGAAGCGTCTGGTATTGTTTCAATACGTCACAGACGCTTTGCTTATTTTCCAAGCAGATATTTTCCCAAAGTTCAGGAGAGGAAGATGCAATTCTTGTAATATCCTTAAATCCGCCGGCGGCAAGCATACGCATTTTTGGCTCCAGTGGGCCGGAGGTACGAATGAGATTGACCAGCT
>CAJTZB010000045.1 GCA_910583815.1 uncultured Lachnospiraceae bacterium | reverse complement strand
ATTTCCTTTAAGAAAGCAACATAACCCTGCTTTGCTTCATATACATCTGCCTTGCTTACGATTTCCCAAGGAGCATGCATATTTAATACCGGCACACCGCTGTCGATGACCTGCATATTGTATTTTGCCATAATATAGGCGATGGTTCCGCCGCCGCCTTCATCTACCCGGCCAAGCTCCGCAGTCTGGAACGAAACCTTATGTTTTTCCATAGCAGCACGGATTGCTGCAATATACTCTGCGTTTGCATCATTGGAACCGCTCTTTCCTCTGCTTCCGGTATATTTATTGAATACAAGCCCTCTTCCAAAGTAAGCCGTATTTTTCTTCTCATTGACCGACGGATAATTTGGGTCAAAAGCTGCGCTTACATCAGATGAAAGCATATGGGAAGCTGCAAGGGCACGCCTTACCTTTAATTCTGAATAATCTCCCATCAGCTCCATAATCTCTGCAACAGCATTTTCAAAAAATACGGACTGCATACCGGTTGCACCAATGCTGCCTACTTCTTCTTTATCTACCAAAAGGCAGACTGCCGTACGGCTTGTCTTCTTAATCTCAAACAAAGCTGCCATTGAAGTATAGGCACATACCCTGTCGTCATGTCCATAGCCCATTACCATGCTTCTGTCCAGACCGAAGTCTCTTGCAGCACCTGCCGGAACTGCCTCAATTTCTGCCGAAAGGAAATCTTCCTCTTCTATATCATATTTTTCTTTTAACAGCGCAAGGACATTTGCTTTTACGGCTTCCTTTTCTTCATCCGCAAGAGGGATGCTTCCTACAAGAATATTTAAATCCTCGCCCTCCACAACCTCAGATGCTTTCTTTCCCATCTGTTTTGCGGATAAATGGACAAGCAGGTCAGTAATGCCGACTACCGGGTCGCTGCTTTCTTCACCAATGGATACGGTAACCTGAGTGCCGTCTTTCTTTACGATAACGCCATGCAGAGCAAGCGGCAGCGTAACCCACTGATATTTTTTGATGCCGCCGTAATAATGCGTATCAAACATTGCCATTTCTGTATCTTCATAAAGCGGAACCTGCTTTAAGTCAAGACGCGGAGAATCAATATGTGCGCCAAGCAGCTTCATGCCCGCCTCGAGCGGCTCAGAACCAATCAGGAACAGTGCAAGCGCCTTTCCCATATTGTTTACATATACCTTGTCTCCTGCCTTCAGTTTTTTGCCTGCGGCAACTGCTTCTGCCAAATCCACATAGCCTTGTGCCTGTGCCTGACGAATCACCTCTGTGACACATTCCCGCTCTGTTTTGCATGAGGAAAGAAACGCTCTGTAGCTTTCGTTCAGCTGAAAAATTTCTTTCTTCTTTGCCTCACTATAAGAAAGCCATGCATTTTTTTTGTCACTGCGTTTGCTGACATCCTTGTTTTTCTTATCTGCCATTGTTCCTTCACTCCTTTTTATACTATGCAAAGCGTTATAAAATAACGCCTTGCATCCTCACGCATAAGAGTATACTGCATTTCTTTCAAGAAAACAAGTACAACAAATGATTCCTGCGCCGTGCACACTTATTTATTCCATGCTCTTTAATGATTCTACCATATCAATTTTACGCAGTTTGTAAAACATTCCTGCATTGACAATCACAGAAAACAGAATTGTAAACAGGATACTTGCCAGATAGCTGAATGTCCGGATACTGCGTCCAAACATAATCATATCAATTTCACAGGTCAGTATGACAAAGCGGTGCAGGAAAATACCTACAACAATGCCAAAGAGAATCCCAAAAACTGTAAGCAATATATTTTCACGGTAAACATACATCGCAAGCTCTCCATCAAAAAAGCCAAGTACTTTAATTGTTGCAAGTTCCCTGCGGCGTTCCATAATATTGATATTATTTAAGTTATACAGCACAATCACTGCAAGCAATGCTGCGGCTCCAATCAGGACAACAACCACCAGGTTCAAACTCTTCATCATTTTGTCTACATGTTCCTGCAAATCTTCCACATAGGTTATCGTATCTACTGCCTCTTCTTCCATAACCAGCTTAGAAAACAGTTCCTTTTGCTCCTCGCTCATGGAATCCAGTTTGAAAAACAGCTGGTTATATTTCGGATCCTCGCCATAGAGCTCCGCGTATTGCTGCGGACTCATATAAATATAGTGGTACAGGTAGTTTTCTGCTATCGCGGTCACTTTCACTTCTTTAGAATGCGTCTCATCCTGCTTTATAAATACAGAATCTCCTACTTTTACTTCCAATGTTGCAGCAAGTTTTTCCGAAAGCACAACTCCTTCCTCTGTCAGCTCATACCGCACAGCATCTTTTCTCCGATCCCGCAGTTTTAAAAATTCTTCCAGACCGTCGAGGCTCTCCGGCACAAACAGTTCTGCCGATTTTTCTGCCACAGGAGAGGACAGGTCCACCGTTTTTAACTGTACAAACATTTCATTTTGCACAAATGCCGCTATTTCCTCTGGCAAAGCAAGTTCTGTATCATGCACGGAAAGATAGGCGTCATATGTCCAAAGCTTTTTGTACTGGTTGTTCACAATATCAGAAATGGAATCTCTCAGCCCAAAACCAACCATCAAAAGTGCCATGCAGCCGCCAATCCCAAAAATTGTCATAAAAAACCGCTTTTTATAGCGGAACAGATTTCTGCAGGTTGCTTTCCAGGAAAAGCTGAAATGCTTCCAGAGCAGTGTAATGCGCTCCAACAGTACACGTTTTCCCTCTTTTGGCGCCGCAGGACGCATCAGTACCGAAGGCGCTGCCGCGAGTTCCTTATAGCAGGCAAACATCGTTGCTGCTACGGTACAGAATACTGCAATCAGCACCGACAGGGCAGCCATATCCCACTGTACCGGAATCTGTGGCTCCGGCAGATGTGCATACAATATTTTATATGCACTGATAATAACGGCAGGAAGGAGAGATCCTCCCAAGAACACACCGCCAATACTGCCAATCAATGTTGCAGAAAGCGAATAGTAGAGGTACTTTGAGGCAATAGACGCCTTTCCATATCCGAGCGCCTTCAGTGTCCCAATCTGAGTGCGCTCTTCTTCTATCATTCTTGTCATAGTAGTCAGGCTCACAAGCGCCGCCACCAGATAAAACACAGCCGGAAATACGAGTCCGATTTTTCCAATACGCTTTGTGTCCATCCCATATTCCACCAGAGAACGCACAGTATCTCTGCCAAGAATATACCATTCCGGCCATGTTATCCCTTCCAGTTCTTTCCTGGCATCCAAAAGCTCCTTCTTACCGTCTGCAAGCTCCATTTTCCCATTTAAAACATCTAATCTTGCAGCTGCAAGTTCTGCTTCTTTCTCTGCAAGCTGCTCCTTGGCAAAAGATATTTCTGCCTCCGCAGATATAAGTTCCGGCGTCATTGGCATCCCATATGCCGCAAGCTGCTCTTTGGCAGCAATCAGTTCTTCCTCTTTCTCTTCAAGAGAAGATTTTGCAGCTGCAAGTTCCGTTTCTCCGTCTGTAAGCGTCTGTTCGGCACGAAGAATATCCGCTTCCCTGTCTGCAATTTCCTGCTCGGCACGAAGCAGTTCCTCCCATGCCGGAGCCGTTACATCTGCATAGCGAACCTCACAGCGCTCTTCCTGAATCTCCTTTAAGGCATCCTTGACGCCGTCAATCAGTTCCTCGTATTCCTTCCCATAGCAGTTCAGTTCTTTGGCATTTTCTACAGTTGCATAAATGCTTGTGTATGCTTCTCCCGCAAATGCGCTCTTTGGCAGGAATACAAAACCATCGGACGAACCTGTGCCAATACTCACCGTGCCGCGTTCCCACGACAGATACTCCGCATATTTTCCAATGCCAGCGACTGTATAAGTGTCACCATGCAGCACATCCGAAAGCGGCTTTCCTTTGTCTGCTAAAAATGTAATGGTGTCCCCAACTTGATATCCATACCGTTCCGCAAAATATTCATCCAAAAAACATTCATTTTGCTGTTCCGGCAGCCTCCCTTGCGTAACCTCCACCCGGTTTACTTTTTCGCCAAGCGAATAGAGCATCATCTGAAATGCCTTCGTATCCGTTTCCAAAAAAGCCTCCGCATAATACGCCCCTTCTGCCTTATCAATTCCTTCCACTGCCTCAATTGCCTGCACGTCCTCTTCCGTCAGTCCCAACGTCCCTATAATGCGGATGTCCATAAAATCTGAGGTGTTTAAAAAGTGGTTCGCCGTCAGCTGCATGTCCGGCTCTGACGAACGCACCCCTACATAAAAAGCAACCCCCAGCGCCATAATTGCCATAATAGAAAGATAGCGGTTCAGACTGTGCTTTAATTCCCGATATAAATCTTTTCTCTGCGCACGCTTCATCATTTTTCTCCTCTACCACTCTATTGTTTCCACCGACACCGGTGTTTCATTTTTCCTCATTGTTTTTATCCTGCCATTTTTTACTTCAATGACACGGTCTGCCATTGGCGCAATCGCTTTATTATGTGTAATAACTACCACTGTCTTTCCGCTTTCCCTGCAAGTATCCTGCAGCAGCTTTAAAATCGCCTTGCCGGTCTGATAATCAAGCGCTCCCGTTGGCTCGTCGCAAAGCAGCAGCTTTGGATTTTTTGCAAGCGCCCTTGCAATGGAAACTCTCTGCTGCTCTCCTCCGGAAAGCTGCGCCGGGAAATTTTTCATCCTGTCTTTCAGCCCTACGTGAGTAAGCACTTCTTCTGCATCTATTGGATTTTTAGAAATCTGCGAAGCCAGCTCCACATTCTCCAGCGCCGTCAGATTCTGCACCAGATTATAAAACTGGAACACAAAACCGACATCTTCTCTGCGGTATCTTGTCAGTTCTTTTTGGCTGTATTTTGCAACATCCCTTCCATCTACCACAACCTCCCCGGACGTCGCACTGTCCATACCTCCCAAAATATTCAGCACCGTTGTTTTTCCTGCACCGCTCGGCCCGACAATTACAACAAATTCACCCTTCTCCATTTCAAAATCAATGCCATCTGCCGCACGAATCACAATATCTCCGGTCTGGTACAATTTTGTCACTTCTTTTAATGTAATATAAGCCATAATTATCGCCCCACTCCTTCCAAAAGATCCGTCTCGTTTCTATTATTTCCTTTTTCACAGTATAACATGACAGTATTTACAATCCCATAAATTTTATATAAAATGTTGATGAAATGAAAATAGCGGCTATGGTGTCATAGCGGCGAACGGCGGGAGGGATGCCATCTGTATACCAACGCTAAAAAAGCTCTTTACGCTAACCGAAGGGGCTTTTGACACTTTAATCACAATAAGCAATTGCGAAAGGAGTTCTTAAAGTGGAAAATTTAATTGAAATTAAAAACCTGAACAAATTCTATGGGAAAAAACAGGCTCTGTCCAATGTCAGCCTGACCATCGAGCAAGGGATGTTTGGGCTGCTCGGCAGAAACGGCGCCGGAAAGACAACATTGATGAAAACCCTTGTCACACTCCTTACAAAAAAAAGCGGCAGTATCACAGTATGCGGCATTCCGATTGAAAATGCAAAAGAAATCCGCAAAGCTGTTGGCTATCTGCCGCAGGATTTCTCCATGTACCCAACCATGAAGGTCACAGAAGCAATGGATTATCTCGGAATCCTCTCCGGCATTGAAACAAAAGAGCGCAAAGAACGCATTGATATGCTTCTGCAGAAAGTAAACTTAACAGAACACAGGAACAAAAAGATACGAGCATTGTCCGGCGGCATGAAGCGCAGGCTTGGCATTGCACAGGCCCTTCTAAATGACCCGAAAGTCCTGATTGTTGACGAACCGACGGCAGGACTTGACCCGGAAGAAAGAATCCGCTTCCGCAATCTGCTTTGTGATGTCGCAGAAAGCCGGATTGTTATTCTCTCGACACATATCGTCGGCGACATAGAAGCTACTTGTGAAAAAATCGCAATTTTAAATGAAGGCAGTATCCTCTATCACGGTACGGTATCAAATCTGCTTGCCGCTGCAAAAAACAAGGTGTTCACAAAATCCGTAAGCCAACATGAGCTTCCGGCATTCAAAAAAGAATACTATATTACAAGCATGCATACCCAAGGAAATAAAACACAGCTGCGTTTCCTGTCAGATCTGCCTATTGCAGATGCCGAACGCTGTGAGCCTAATATAGAAGACGCTTATATGTTCTGCCTCTGGCAGCATGGGGAAAAAGCCAGTTTATTAGGAGGTGCGCTGTAATGCTGTTTTTAAAAGAACTAAAAAAGACTGTTTTCTCTGTCACTTTCCTTATGTTTGTTTTCATTTCCATCTACCTGCCTGGCAGTCAGGACGTACTGAACTTCTCTGACCCTATTTCTGTTCCTAAACCAGGAGAGGACTATGGAACACATACCAAAGAACTGCCGGAACGTATTATGCCCTTCGCAACCGCACGGCTTATCAGCGAATATGAAGCAAACAGCTACGTTGCCTACCCTATCGGTTTTTACAAAACTGTAAGGTTAAGTGAAGATGAGCAAAAACAAATGTCTGCCATCCTTAGCAGACTGACAGAAAATAAGCAGCTTACTTATGAAGAGTTCAAAGCCTGTATGCAGGACGCGGATGATTTAATCGGAGGTGCTTCCTATTATTCTGAATCCAATCTGGTAAAGACATTTGGCAGGGTTCCCATGACCTATGAAGAAGCATTGGAACAATATGAACTAAGCAAAAACACCGACCATTTTACCGGAACATATGCGCGCCTGTTCTGCGACTATATCGGAATACCACTGTCCATACTGCCTGTATTTCTTGCCGTTGCCATGTGCTTAAAAGACAAACGGAGCAGAATCAGCGAACTTATCTATACGCGGAAAACTTCTTCCGCCCGCTTATTGTTCACTCGCTTTTTTGCCATTTTAACCGCTATTATGCTTCCGGTCATTGTCCTTTCTTATATTTCCAACAGTTCTGTCTGGGGAATGCATGACGGAATGGCGCTGAATTACATGGCACCACTGAACTATGCCCTTGGCTGGCTGCTGCCTTCTGCTATGGTTTCTGTCGCTGTTGGAATATTCTTCACAGAGCTGACAGGAACCCCGATTGCAATAGCAGTGCAGAGTTTATGGTGGTTTATTGACCTGTATGCAGGCATAGCAAGGCTTGACGGCAATTATGCACTGTTTCAGCTCACACTCCGCCACAACAAGCTGGGAAACACACAGGCATTCATTGATGGGTTTCCTACACTTGTTGCAAACAGACTGTTCTTTGCTGGCGTTGCAATAATGCTTATGGTTGCTGCCGTACTGATTTATGAGCAGAAAAGGAGGGGAAACTTAAATGGTTTCAAGGCATCAAAAAAATCCGTTATGGGTTTGGCAAATCGCAAAAATAAATCTGAAGCATAACCTGCTTCCCCTGCTTTTGCTGTCGTCCCTCATCATGCTTCTCACCCCTCTCCTGTTTGGAACGGCAAACCTTGACCATATAGCTGCTGCCGCACCGTTAGAAATGATGGTTTCTACCATTGGGATAATTCTGCTTGTACCGGTCTTTTCACCAGAACAAAACAGCGAAATAGCAGATGTTACGGCATCCAAATATATAGCTCCCATTTATGTATATCTGATACGGATCTTCTGCTCTGCCCTTGGCATTATTTTGCTGATACTTATCTTTTCGGTTTATTTGATTTCTTCCGGCTGTGACATCACTGCCGCCCTGGTCTTTGGGGCAATTGCCGATGCCATGTTTCTAGGTTCCGTAGGCCTTTTTGCAGCAGCTGTGACAAATAACCTGCCTGCATCGTTTATGGCATCCCTGTTATACTACGTCCTCAACCTTACGATACAAGACAAACTGGGGTATTTTAACCTGTTTGCGATGATGCGCGGAAGCCATGCGCCAAATCTGTGGCTGTTCATGGCAAGCACCGGTTTTATCACGGCTGCGGTCGGCATCAAGGCAATACAAAAAAGGTAGCTTCGCTATACAGATGAGACAAAAAGATAGTGGTTGACAATCAAGAATCATAGCTTTTATAATAGTTACGATATTAGGTATTGGTATACAAAATCAGCGAAATATACCAATCCAAATATCTCATATTTCAGCCATGTGAGCAGGGGGTAATATTGAAATGAAAAGCATTCGAACCAAAATCACTTTATGTCTTATTCTGACTGTTCTGATTGGATTGGTTGCATCCGGTTCTTCTAGCATCTCACTAAACTACCATAATACCATGTCCACTGTGGAACAGATGATGAGCCAGACGGCCGTCTTAGCAGCAGGCCGTGCACAACAGGAACTAGAGGTATATAAAAATGTTGTTATGGAAGTTGGATGTATTCCACAGCTATCCGATCCGAACGTGCCGGTAGAAGAAAAACAGGCTATTATTAACGAACGTGTTTCCATGCACGGTTTCCGAAGGGGAAATGTGGTTGGCGCAGATGGTATCAGTATTTTTGACGGAAATAATTATTCAGACCGCGAATATGTACGTCAGGCCATGCAGGGAAACGTTTTTGTCTCAGAACCATTGATCAGCAAGATCACGGGCGAACTGTCCATTATGGTAGCCGCCCCTCTGTATTCTGAAGGAAACTACGGAAAATCCATTGTTGGTGTCGTATATTTTGTCCCACACGAAACCTTCTTAAATGATATTGTATCAGCCATTCAGATTGGCGAAAACAGCAGGGCCTACATGATCAATAAGTCCGGCGACACAATCGCTGACATCACTCTTGACACAATCACCGTTCAGAACATAGAAGCAGAGGCAAAAAACGATGCTTCCTTACAAGAACTGGCGGCAATCCATTCCGAGATGCGCCAAGGAAAGAATGGATTCGGAAGCTACATAAGTGAAGGACATAAAATGTTTGCGGCTTATGCTCCTGTACCAAACACAGACGGCTGGAGTATCGCTGTGACTGCACCGCAGATCAATTATCTGGAATCCACGCGCGATGCAATGGTTGTCAACATTGCAGTAATCATAGGTTCGATACTGATTTCTGTCATTGTTGCTTTAGCTTTGGCTATTAATATCGGCAGACCTATGAAGGCTTGTGTAAATCGTATGAAACTGCTTGTAGAAGGCGATTTGGATACACCAATGCCAAAGGTCACCAACAAGGATGAGACCGGCGTACTTGTCAGATCAACCGAATCCTTAGTAGAAGGGCTGCGCACCGTCATTAACGACATTAGCTATTTGCTCAATGAAATGGCAAATCAGAATCTGGATATCCATACAAAACATGAAGAAACATATGTTGGCAGTTTTCAGGCTATTTTGACTTCCATGCGCAATATGAGAATCGAGCTGAGCGGCGCCATGCGTCAGGTCAACCGTTCTGCAGAAGAAGTGGCAAGTGCCAGCAATCAATTATCCTCAAGCGCCCAGACGCTTAGCCAAGGCACTTCCGAGCAAGCCAGCTCAGTACAGCAATTGGCAGCGCAGATCAGCATGATTTCTGAAGAAGTGAAAACTACTGCAAGCGGAGCATTGGATGTCAGACGCCAGACACATCAGACTGGCAAAGAAGTTTTCCTGTGCAACCAGAAAATGCAGGACCTGGTAGAAGCTATGGAAAAAATTCAGACCAGTTCCAAAGAGATTGAAAAGATTCTTAAGACAATAGATGATATTGCATTTCAGACAAATATACTCGCCCTGAATGCTTCAGTAGAAGCAGCCAGAGCCGGCAGCGCCGGAAAAGGATTTGCTGTTGTTGCAGAAGAGGTTCGCAATTTAGCAGGCAAATCTGCACAAGCAGCCAAAAACACATCAGAGCTTATTGCAAACTCTACGGACGCGGTACATATCGGTACAGAAATTGCTCAAAATACGGCAGATATCCTGTCAGGTGTTGTAAAAAATATTCAGTCTGTTGTTGATGCCATTGACCATATTGCAGTAATATCCAATGAGCAGTCAGAATCGGTCGAACAGGTTTCTGAAGGCATTAATCAGATTTCGGTTGTTGTACAAAGCAACAGTGCTACTGCCGAGGAAGGTGCCGCTGCAAGCGAACAGCTTTCCGCTGAGGCTGCTTCCCTGAAAGAATTAGTAGATCAGTTTACGCTTGCTTCAAAATAACCACAATAATAAAAATTCAAAGAGCTGTTGCAGCGGCAGATATATTCTGCTTTTGCAACAGCTCTGAATTTATTTTCCTGATTTATTTCTAATCCATCCCAAGAAAATGGTTTAATGCCTTAATATACTGTTTTCCTTCATAATCAAATACATACGTATAGTTTCCAATATCAAACTGTAAGAAGCCATCCGAATTTGCATGCAGATATGCCGGCGTTTCCTGTGCAAACAGAACCCCATCCTCTCCGGCTATAAAATAGTAGGACAAATCCTGTGTTGCAAACGGCTCTAACATCGATTCCGTCTCCAGCTTCAGGCACTTTCCGCTCGTGATAGCCAGCGCAATGTTTCCATCTTCCAGCTTCTGTGTATTTGCCCAAATACCTTCCTTTTCTATCAGCTTCCGTTCCCCTTTATATAAGGCGATGCGATTGACAGAAAGCATATTAGGCTCTTCTGTGTCTGCCTGATATGGACTTAAAATCTGCTTTCCTGTTTCACTGATTAAAATGAGATAACCATTCCCTATATACTGGACGGTTGTCTTTCCTGCCATATCTTCTGAAAGAAGGTATTCATAGCGGTTCACCTGCTGCCCATCAGGAATATGCTCTTCTGCTACTAATTTATCTTCATAGTTTTTATACAGCAGGTAAGAATCATCTTCCCAGTTTCTTTCAATACCATCAATCAGCGTTCCGTCCTGCATTGTAAGTTCAGCATCGTCATAACTGTAATACAAGGTCTTTCCGGCAATGGCATCATAACCCGAATAGAAATCGCGGTGGTAGTCTACCTGAAATACATTTGGCAAGCTCTTCTTTGCTACTTTCTTAAGCAATGACAGGTTCCTGTCAACAATATAGATTTCTCCGGCATATTCAATACCATAACTTCCTTCTGCATCTGCCATCGTCAAGTTATAGAATGGAAGAACACATTCTGTATCTGTGCCGTTTCCATATTTGCTTAAGAAGGTTTCCTCATTGATTAACATTTCACCGTTTTCATCAATCAGGCAGCCTCTTTTACTTATGAGATAATAATCCGTCCCTTCTGCTCGTTCCGTCTCTGACGGCATTTGCTCTGCCACTGTATAGTATGCTTTATCAAGACGCAGATTCTCGTCATAGAAGAAAACAGTTAAGCTAGGGTCGTTTTCATAATCCCAGCAATACTCCAGATAACCGTTTCCCTGTTTGGAAATCATCAGCCAGTCTTCCATACGGACGTCTTCCAGAAGGCATTCCCCAAGGCCGTTTATAATATTGTACTTGGTATAATAAACTTCATTCTGCGGGTCCTGCGCCACGACAGCGTAATACTCGCGCTCCTGGTCCAGTACCACCAAATCCGGATACTGCGGTGCTACAGAGTATGTTCCTGCTTCTAAGTCATAGATGCCATACACTACTTTCTGCTCTCCCTCGGCATTCAGTCTAATCTGCCCAATTGGAAGATAGCGGTTTTTATAACGCCCGCAAAGAGGCTGCGCTATATTATAAAATTTTGCACATACGTTCCAATCTTTATCATATACCGTTGCATCTCCGTAAAGATACTCCAGTTCTGCATTCTGTGGTGTAAAAAACACATAATGCTCTCCTTCTGAAAGTGAAGCATGTGCCGTCACCTCTATAGGGCTGTTCTTTGCCTCGTTTCCTGTTGCAAGCTGGCCGCCTTCCGGCATAATCACCGGCACATAGCCAAGGTCAAGTATCATCTTTTGGCCTTCTTTTCCTGTCAGCCAGTCAAAAAGCTGATGTGCTGCAGAATCTTCCGGCTCCTCCGGACGGATAACTGCATAGAAAGAATTTGTCAGCGCATAGCTTCCGTCATAAATGGTCTGAGTAGACGGAAGCACTCCGTTCACTCCCATAAACTTCAGCTCCGGAAAGCTGTACATATTATTTGCATAGTAAAATACGGAATAGCCAAGCGTATTATCTTCTCCATTATAAGAGAGCATTCCTTCCAAAATATCTGCCATTGTACTGTAGCGGAATACATTTGCCCCATCCGCCATTGCAGTATCTCCCATCACAAGTTTCTGCATCAGTGTCTGGCTGCCGGAACCAAGCGGACGCTGGAATGCAAGCAGTTCCTTGTTCTCTCCTCCAACTTCTGCCCAGCCTTTTATTTTACCGCTGTAAATGGAAATCAGCTGTTCCATCGTTAAGGACTCTACTGGGTTTTTGGAATTTGCCATAAATACAAGCGCATCCAATCCAATTGGCTTTACCAAAAGCTGCTCCGTTTTCATCCGCTCTACAATTTCTTCTGATGGTTCATACACAATCAAAAGGTCAACTTCCTTATCATACAGCCGCTTATATGAATTTGTGGTTTTTGTATGTTTAATTGCCTGCGCAGCTTCCTCTGCAGATGCGCCGGTCGCATATTGATAAAGCGCCTCTGACAGCGGAATGGTTGCCGTCGAACCATCTACTCGTGGGAAAGCATCTTTTGTCAGCTTTCCTTTGACGTCTGCCACTGCATCCTGTGGCATTGGTGTCACAACCGGAAAATCACTTTCTTTTAAAGGAACCTTTGTTACGGCAGGAGTCGGGGTTTTCTCTGCCTTTGTTGGTTCAGGACTGGCCTCCCCTGTTGGCTGTGGTATTCCCTCCGTTGGCGTCGGCACCGGTGTATCCTCCGGACGCTTACAGCCGGAAACTGCAAGCAGTACAAACAAAAACAGTGCTGCCAGAACCGCCCTTCGGATAACATTTGCCAGCTGAAATTCTTTTCCCCCTATACGTATCATTTGGTATGTATCCATCTCTATCCCTCATTTCTGCGTTGCTTTTTTACGCATAAGCGACTTTGTGGCAAGCAGCGCACAGACACAAATCGCTGATTGAAAAATCAACGCATCTGCTTGATTTTTCAATCTATCCTCCTCTTCCCATATTACGCGGCAGAGGCCGCTTTGCAATACAGGTATTATTTTCATCTTTAGTTTGCTTTTTTATTGTGTCAAAGCGGTGGCACACTTCTTTCAGTTTTATTACGAATCTCTAGCGTCGGTGTACAGATGGCAGCACGGTCGCTATCTGTTGCCATTAATTGAAAGAAGCGAGGTCTCCCTCGCTTCTTCGGCTTCCACTCACACCTTAATCTCTGCCTTCATCCCAAGCAGCTCTTTATTTTCCTCAAGCAGCGGACGGATCACCTCTGCAATGAATTCCTCGGTCTGCTCCTTTGCCCGCCCGGTGTACTTTGCCGGGTCCATTGCCCTTTTTAATTCTTCCAGAGAAGTATGGAACTCCGGTTCGGCGGCAATCAGTTCCAAGAGATTGTTGTCCAGTCCCTTTTCTTTGACGTTCTTTCCTGCCTCCATAGACAGCATGCGGATGCGTTCGTGCAGCTCCTGACGGTCGCCGCCTGCCTTTACCGCATCCATCATAATGTTTTCGGTCGCCATGAACGGAAGCTCCGCCATCATATGCTTTTCAATCACCTTTGGATAGACAACAAGCCCATCTACAATATTTAAGTACAAATCCAGGATTCCGTCTGCCGCAAGAAATGCCTCCGGCACGGAAAGCCGCTTATTGGCGGAATCGTCAAGCGTCCGCTCAAACCACTGCGTAGCAGACGTGATTGCCGGATTCAAAGCATCCACCATCACATAACGCGCCAATGATGCAATTCGTTCGCTCCGCATCGGATTTCTTTTATATGCCATTGCTGAGGAACCAATCTGATTTTTTTCAAATGGTTCTTCTACTTCTTTTAAATGCTGCAGCAGACGGATGTCGTTGGAAAATTTATGTGCGCTGGCCGCAATGCCTGCAAGGACATTTAATACCCTCGTATCTGTTTTTCTGGAATAAGTCTGTCCTGAAACCGGAAAGCACCTTGCAAATCCAAGCTTATTTGCAATCCGATGGTCCAGTTCCTTGACCTTTTCATGGTCGCCGTCAAACAGCTCCAAAAAGCTTGCCTGCGTGCCGGTTGTTCCTTTAGAACCAAGCAGCATCATCGAATCAATCAGATAATCGACATCGTCCAAATCCAGCTTCAGTTCCATCATCCAAAGCGCCGCCCTCTTTCCGACGGTCGTCGGCTGCGCCGGCTGGAAATGAGTGAACGCAAGCGTCGGGAGCGCTTTATATTCTTCCGCAAAGTCCGCAAGCTCTGAAAGTACATTAAGAAGTTTCTTGCGAATCAGCTTCAGCGCCTCAGTCATCACGATAATATCAGTATTATCTCCTACATAGCAGGATGTTGCGCCAAGATGAATGATTCCCTTTGCCTTTGGGCACTGTACGCCGTAGGCATAGACATGGGACATAACATCATGACGGACAATCTGCTCGCGTTCCTTGGCTACCTCGTAGTTAATGTCGTCCGCATGCGCTTTTAATTCTTCTATCTGTTCTGCCGTCACCGGCAGCCCTAGTTCATGCTCCGCTTCCGCAAGTGCAATCCAAAGCTTCCTCCATGTACGGAACTTCATATCCGGAGAAAAAATATACTGCATTTCCCTGCTTGCATACCGCTCCGAAAGCGGACTTACATATCTGTCATTTGACATACCAATCCCCATTTCTGCGCTGCTTAAAGCAAATTTATTTTTCACGCTATCCCAAGACGGCGGAACACTTCCTGATAAGCACCTTCTGTATTGCCAAGGTCCCTTCTGAAACGGTCTTTATCTAACTTTTCATGTGTATTGACATCCCAAAGCCTGCATGTATCCGGAGAAATCTCATCTGCCAGAATAATCTTCCCATGATACCTGCCAAACTCCAGCTTAAAATCAATCAGTTCAATACCGCATTCCAAGAAGTACTTGCACAGTACTTCATTTACTTTAAATGCATAGTCTGTAATTGTGTCAATTTCTTCTCTTGTTGCCGCACCAATAGCAATCGCATAATAGTCGTTAATCATCGGGTCGCCAAGCTCATCGTCTTTATAGGAGAATTCAAGCGTTGGGCAAAGTAGCTTCCTGCCCTCTTCGATGCCAAGCTTCTTCGCAAAACTTCCTGCAGATACATTGCGGATAATGACTTCTAACGGCACGATGGAAACCTTCTTGACTGCGGTCTCCCTTTCGCTTAATTCCTCTACAAAATGGGTCGGAACGCCTTCCTTCTCAAGAATCTGCATCACATGGTTTGACATCTTGTTATTGATTACGCCCTTGCCGGAAATGGTCCCTTTTTTCAGTCCGTTAAAAGCAGTCGCATCATCCTTATAGTCCACAATCAGAATATCTTCGTTGTCTGTTGCATAAACTTTTTTTGCTTTCCCTTCATAGAGCTGTTCTCTTTTTTCCATACAAATCCTCCATTCTGAGAACGTTTACGTTCGAGAAATCGCAGGAAAAATCCGCATAT
>CAJTZB010000044.1 GCA_910583815.1 uncultured Lachnospiraceae bacterium | reverse complement strand
CTATCAGAAGAAACTGGTAAAAGCGATCTGTGACGGCATTGACGAATACTTCGGAGAATAAGAAAAAAGGCATAGCTGCATAAAAGGAGACAGGGCTTCATGAGAAACATTGAACTTGTCATAGAATATGACGGTTCACGCTACGATGGCTGGCAGAAGGGTGCTTCTGCTTCAAGGGGCGTGACAATACAGGAAAAAATAGAAGAAGTACTGACGAAAATGGAGGAGCAGCCAGTAGAACTGATTGGAGCAATCCGTACGGAGGCAGGAGTCCATGCATACCGTCAGGCGGCAAATTTCCATACGGATTCCAAAAAGAAGGCGTATGAAATCAAACATTACTTGAACCGCTATCTTCCAAGGGACATTGCAGTACTGGAAGCTCTGGAAGTGAATGACCGGTTCCATGCGGCGTTTCTTGCGAAGGCTTTTGTATTTCAGTACCGGATTACAATCGGTGAAGTACCGTCGGTATTTGACCGAAAGTATAACTACTACTGTTTTAAAAAGCCGGATGTTTCTGCTATGAAGGCAGCGGCGGCACATATTGTTGGGACAAAGGATTTTAAGGTATTTTCCGACAACAGACGCATGAAAAAGTCTACGGTAAGGGATATTTCCTCAATTGATATTTCCGCAGATGAAAAAGAAATCAAGATTACAATTACAGGAGACGACTTCTGGCCAAATATGGCACGCAATATCGTTGGCATGATTTTGGCAGCAGGACTCTCAGAGCTTGAAACAGAACAGATTCCGGATATTATCGCATCAGGAGAAAGAGAGCGTGTGCCAAGGGCAGTAGAACCAAAGGGATTGTTTCTTGCCGATGTAAAATATGAGTAGAAAAGGAGAGTTCCATTCTATGGGGAAGTGCAAAGTTAAAGTAAAAGGAATTGTAACGAATGGCAGTGAATATTTGATGCTGAAAAAGTGGTATGACGACAGAATCGGAGAGCCATATCAATGGGAATTTCCGGAGGGCATTACGGAATTCGGAGAGTCTCCGGACCATGCCGTGGAACGTGTGGTTTCAGAGGCAACCGGAATTACGGCAGCTCCAAGGAAGCCTCTTTATACATGGCAGTATATGTTAGGCGATGTATCTTATATCGGCATTTGCTATCTTCTGTATACTTCTGCGGAAGAGATTGTTATATCAGAAGAGTATACAGAAAGCATATGGATTAACCGTCTGGAACTCTGCAACTATATTACTGATCCTAAGATGATGGCAGATATTGAGCGTGCCGAGCTGTAATAAAGGACGGCAGGGAGAAAAGCATGGAGCTGTTGATTCGGGGAGGGCATCTGATTGACCCGGCAGAGGGAAAAGATGGCCTGTACGATATTTTAGTACGAGATGGAGTGGTGGCAGAGGTAAGAGCAGCACAGCCTTCTGCCACTATATGTGCCGAGGCAGAGACAGAAGGAAGACAGACTGCCAAACGTGTCATTGAGGCGGCAGGAAAGTATGTTATGCCCGGATTTATTGACTTGCATGTCCATTTGAGAGAGCCAGGGTTTGAGTATAAAGAGACAATTGCTACAGGCAGCAGAGCAGCAGCGGCAGGAGGCTTTACAACCATCTGCCCAATGCCAAATACAAAACCGCCGATGGATTCACCGGAAAAAATCAGGGCGTTTTTAAAAAAGGCAGAAGCCGAATCTTCCGTTCATATTCTCCCGGTTGGGGCAATTACTATCGGGCAGGAAGGCAAAGTGCTTGCAGATATTAAAGGCATGGCAGATGCAGGAGCTGTCGCAGTCAGCGAAGACGGAAAATCTGTGATGAATTCTGCACTTTGCGCTGAAGGGATGAAGGCAGCAGCAGAAGCCGGGCTTCCGGTATTTGCACACTGTGAGGATATTGACCTTGTGCGCGGCGGCGTTATGAATGCGGGAACGCGCGCAGATGAACTGGGGCTTCCGGGTATTAGCAATGCGGTGGAAGATATTATTGTAGCAAGGGATATTCTGCTTGCAAAGGAAACAAACGTGCAGCTGCATCTGTGCCATTGCTCTACGAAAGGAAGCGTCCAAATGCTCCTCATGGCAAAAGAAGAAGGACTTCCTGTAAGCGGGGAAACCGGTCCGCACTATATTACAATGACAGATGAAGAAATTCCGGAGGATTCCGGAAACTATAAAATGAACCCTCCGCTTCGTGGAAAAGAAGATAAGGAGGCACTGATTGCAGGATTAGCATCCGGCGTTTTAGAAGCGATTGCAACGGACCATGCACCGCATTCTTTGGAAGAAAAACAGCAGTCCATGAAAAAGGCGCCATTTGGGGTGGTAGGCATGGAAACGGCGTTTGCGCTTGCTGTGACTGAACTCGTAAAGAAAGGACATCTTTCCATGTCGCAGCTGGTTTCACGCATGAGCATGGCTCCGGCGCAGATTCTTGGAATTCCAAAAGGAACCTTAAAAGAAGGAAGCCCGGCGGACATTGTAATTGCAGAGACCGAACAGGAATATGAAATCAATCCAGACCATTTCTTCTCCAAAGGAAGAAATACACCATTCGCAGGAAAACGTGTTTATGGAACTGTCTGCTGCACCATTGTAGACGGAGCTGTTGTATACGAAAAGCAGGAAAAATAACATACACAACAGCAGGAATCCCATCTCAGGGTAAGCTGTACAGGAAGGATTCTTGCGGAACTAAAAACAGCAAAAATCCGGACGATGCACAGATGGAATTCCGGATGCAAGTACAGCCGGAATTCTATCTCAGGGTAAGCTGCAGAGGGAGGATTCTTGCGGAACTAAAAACAGAAGGAAGTTCAGACTATGATAGAAAAGCTGATAGAGAAAATTAAAGCAACACAGGCGCCGATTGTTGTGGGCCTTGACCCAATGCTTGAAATGATTCCGGGCAAAATAAAGAGGGCGGCATTTGAAGGGCATGGAGAAACATTAGAGGGAGCTGCTGAAGCTATCTGGCAGTTCAATAAAGGTATTGTGGATGCGGTAGCGGACTTGGTTCCGGCAGTAAAACCGCAGATTGCGATGTATGAGCAGTTTGGGCTTCCAGGGCTTGCTGCCTTTCATAAGACAGTGCAATATTGTAAACAGAAGGGCCTGATTGTCATTGGTGACATTAAGCGAGGAGATATTGGGTCAACTTCTGCCGCTTACGCAGCAGGGCATATTGGGAAGGTAACGGTAGGTTCCCATGTTTTTGAGCCGTTTGGAGAGGACTTTATCACCGTGAACCCATACTTTGGAATCGACGGCGTGAAACCATTTGTGGAAGTATGTAAGGAAAATGATAAAGGGCTTTTCCTGCTTGTAAAGACATCCAACCCTTCAAGTGGGGAATTTCAGGACAGAATCATTGACGGCAGGCCGCTCTATGAACATATTGGAGAAAAGGTTGCCGAATGGGGCGCTGACTGCATGAGCGGAGAATACAGCAATATTGGTGCAGTAGTCGGAGCGACATATCCTGAAATGGGCAGGGTGCTGAGAAAACTGATGCCAAATACCTTCATCCTTGTGCCGGGCTACGGTGCGCAGGGAGGTAAGGGGGAAGACCTTGCTCCGTTCTTCCACAAGGATGGGCTTGGCGCAATTGTAAATTCCTCGCGCGGCATTATCGCAGCATATAAACAGGAAGCTTACAAAAAATATGGCGAAGATGGCTACGGTGAAGCAGCAAGATGCGCAGTACTTGCAATGAAAGAAGACCTTCGCTGCGCACTCGCGGCTTTATAGTATTGTTTTAGTAGTTTTAGAAAGTTTTTTTGCGGTGCAGTTTGCGGAAGAGCAGCAGGGCGAGTGCCAGCATTATAGCCAGGAGTATAACAAGCTTGTATTCCTGATAGTAACGCTGTACGCTGCCCCAGCTGCTTTTTAAAAAGTAGCCAAGGCCAATCAGCACGCAGTTCCAAACCGTGATTCCAAGCAGGGAATACGAAAAGAACTGGGAGTATGGCTGTTTTACGCTTCCGGCGATAAAGGCTATGTACGTGCGGCAGATGGGAATCAGCCTGCCAAAGCAGACTGCAAAGGCACCATAACGTTCAAATTTTGTTCGGGAGGCATCAATGCCTTTTTTTGTTTTTGGAAAACGTACAGTCAGCCCATCCAGAAGTTTGGAGCCGCCGAGCCTTCCGACAAAGTAGCAGAAAGAGGTGCCAAGGATTCCGGCAAGGACACTGAGCGGAATCAGCAGAAAGTAGGAAATGTCATAGGTATGCGCGAACGCCCCGGCAAATGGCAGCACAATTTCGCTGGATACCGGGAAACAGGCATACTCTATCATAATAATAAAGAACAGGGCAAGTATGCCGTAGTCGTTTAAAAGAGAAGAAAATGCGTCGATGACAGACCTCCATTCCGTTCCGGCGGACAGCGTGTGCGAAGGTGCCGGAACATACAGGTATAACCTTGTTTTTACAAGTATACTTTTGGGGCAGGAGCATTATGCAGAGAAGCGGGAAAAAGAAATGAAAGATAGCTGCGAAACCATGCAGCTTAGAAAGGAAGGATAAACATATGCACAACCAACTGACAGAAAGCGATATTCAGAAAATGAAGGACGAAATAGAGTACAGGAAACTTGTAGTGAGAAAAGAAGCATTGGAGGCGGTAAAAGAAGCGCGTGCACAGGGGGATCTGAGCGAAAACTTTGAGTATTACGCCGCAAAGAAAGATAAGAACCGGAACGAGAGCCGTATCCGCTATCTGGAGAGGATGATAAAGACAGCAGAGGTGATACATGACGATTCAGGAGAAGATGAAGTCGGCATGAACAATGTAGTGGAAGTCTATTTTGAGGAAGACGATGAAACAGAAACCTACCGCATGGTGACAACAGTACGTGAAAATTCCCTAAAAGGAATGATTAGCGTGGAGTCTCCGATTGGACGTGCAATTTTTGGACATAAGGTCGGGGAGCGCGTGAAAGTAAAAGTAAATGATTCGTATGAATATTATGTGGTGATTCGTTCTATCAAAAAAACCGTGGACGATTCAGAAGATAAAATCCGCAGCTACTAGGAGAATGCGGAAATCACTATAAAATTTTAAAAACCGTCTCATTGCATCTATGGTTCTTTTAAGGTATGCTTTTGCTTGGGAGGTGCTAGCTATTTATGGCGAATGAAGAAAAGAAGGATTTTAATGCGATGCTGAATGACAGCAAGGATATGCCGAAGTTCCAGACGATTACAGATGAAAAAAGCATAGAAAAGTATGGTGGTAACAGAATGTATTTTGCTCCGCCGCTTGATTATGACAAAGTAATGCGTTTAGTACCGTTTGGAAAATTGCTGACAGTAGGTACAATAAGAGAATATTTTTCAAAGCAGAGCGGAGCGGATTTTACGGAGCCGATTACGGCAGGAATTTTTGTTTCTATTGTTGCGTGGGCGAGTTATCAAAGAGCAGAAGATAAAACACCTTACTGGCGGACGTTGAAAGCAAATGGAGAACTAAACGAAAAATATCCCGGCGGTGCAGAGGCACAGAAAGAACTGCTTGAAAAAGAAGGGCATACTATTATCCAAAAAGGCAGAAAGAATCTTAAGTACTATGTGAAAGATTACGAAAAGGCATTGGTTGTCCTGTAATGGTTGGTGGAATGGAAAACCCTACAGCACCTTAAAGAACTCTCCAATTGTGCAGAGTTTATCAAAGAGGCAGACAATCACAGCTTCGCGGCATAATGGGATGTGCCGGAGGGACAGAGGCCACATATGGGTGCGGATAATGTTTTCCTCTTTTTTAGTAAGTGTTGCGACTTTTTTTGCATTTCTTAAAGCAGCAATTGGATGGTAGAAGCCGTGCAGAGGGCGGGAATCATCATTGATATGCCAGTCGTATAAGAAATAATCATGAAGCAGGGCGCCACGGATTAAGCTGAGGTTGTCGGTTTTGATGCCAAGATGGTTTAAACGTGTGGAGAACCAGTAGCTTCCCTTTGCAACACTGCACACATGGCGGAATGTAGAAGTATGGCCATGCTGTATATATTTTTTCATTTCAGAAAGGCCGGCGTCGGCTTCGAGCTGCTTGAATACCGACACAAAAAGAGCGCGCTCTTTTTGTGTGTAATGCCGCTTACTGCGTTGTTTTATTTTTGCACGAAGTTTAGAGGTGGACATAAATCATCAGCTCCGTTTCTGATTTTTTTAGAGGAAAGCCTGTAAAAAGCGATTGCTTTATTAATCTATCACTATACCGTAAATCCGTCAATGGAAAAATCATTAGGAAATATTGATTTTTATAAGGATTTGTGCCATGCTATATAATAGTGACGCTATAGTTTGCATATGATACATCGTCGGTAAGGAGGTTTTGCCAATGGAATTTTCGGGATTTGAGAAAGCATTACAGAAAAACTTTGCGGAAATGGCAAAAGGCGCGGCGCATCTGTTTGAAGTTGCAGTGGACAAAGACGAGATGTGGAATTTATACCTTGAGAGTTTTCCGGCAGGGACAAATGAGATTTACAGGAAATGCAGAAAATATGACTGCAGCTGCTGCAGGCATTTTATGAAAAAAGTCGGAATGGTGGTTGCAATCAAAGAAAATCAGGTACATACCATTTGGGATGTAAATGTCGGAGATACGACATTTCAGCCGGTTGCAGATGCACTGTCGGCTTATGTCAAGGCACATGTAGTCACGGATGTGTATGTAGGCCATGAAAAGAAAATCGGGACGGAAAGAAATTATAAACAGATGGAAGACGGCAAGGTAGAGACATATGAGCATTTTTTCTTTGAGCTTCCGGATAAGTTTGTTTTTGATAGGAGACAATCTGCAGGAGATATAAAAGGTGCATTAAGGGATACAAAAAGCGTATTCAGACGTTCTCTGGAAGAAATTACAGAAGAAAGTATCTTAACTGTACTGGAGCTGATTTCACAGAACTCCCTTTATAGAGGCGAGGAATGGAAAGCGGTTCTGACAGAGTTTTTAAAATATAAGAGGGCATATGATAAACTGGAGAGCCCAGAAGAAAAAGAAAATTTCCTGTGGGAAAAGTCGGCTGCTGCAGGGCAGACCATCGGCAGAATCAGGAACCACAGCATGGGAACGCTGCTTGTCAATCTCAGTGAGGGAATAGAATTAGACATAGCAGTCAAGAAGTACGAGCAGATTGTAGCTCCGGCAAATTATAAGCGTCCAAAGGCAATTTTTACAAAGAAGATGTTGGAGGAAGCAAAGAAAAAGATAGAAGAACTGGGCTATATGCAGTCTTTGGGACGCAGGTTTGCCACGCTTGATGATATTACTGTCAACAATATTCTGTTCTCAAATAAGGATGCCCAAAAGCGCATTTCCGGTACGGAAGATGTATTTGCGGAACTGGAAAAGGATATTGTCATTAACCCTAAGAAATTTTCTAAGGTAGAGGAAGTGTCAGCGGAAGACTTTGTGAAACATGTGCTGCCTATGGCAAAGGAGATAGAAGTATTTTTTGAAAACAGGCATTTTGGCAACATGGTTTCATTGATTGCACCAAAAAATCAGGATGCCCCGACAATGTTCAAATGGAACAACGGCTTTTCCTGGGCATATTCCGGCAATATTACGGACAGCGACATCAAGGCAAACGTGAAATCTGCCGGAGGGGCAGTAGATGGGGTTTTGAGGTTTTCTATCCAGTGGAACGATATGGGGGATTGGGACAGGAACGATTTGGATGCCCATTGCAAAGAGCCGAGTGGAGAAGAAATCATGTTTTCCCATAAAGTAAGCCGCACACAGGGAATGCTTGATGTAGATATTATCAATCCGACCCAGAATAAGGCGGCGGTAGAGAATATCACATGGGCAAGAAAGCAGACAATGGAGAAAGGAACGTACCTGTTTTTTGTCCACCAGTATACAAACAGGGGCGGCAAAAACGGATTCCGCGCAGAAATTGAGTTTGACGGAAAGATTCATTCGTTTGATTATGCAAAGGAACTGCATCATGGTGAGAATGTGCCGGTTGCAGAAGTGACATTTGATGGGGAGGACTTTTCTATCAAAGAGCTTCTTTCATCCAGCGTTTCTGTAAGAGAGATATGGGGCGTGAAAACAAATCGCTTTATTCCGGTATCGGTTGTTATGTTTTCCCCGAACTATTGGGATGAGCAGGACGGCATCGGACACAGGCATTACTTTTTTATGCTGAAAGACTGCGTTAATCCGGAATTGCCGAACGGCTTTTACAATGAATTCCTGAAAAATGAGCTGACCGAGCATAAACGTGTATTTGAAGCACTGGGAAGCAAAATGCATGTGGAAGATACGCCGGACCAGTTATCCGGCATTGGATTTTCTGCAACCAGAAGAAACGATGTACTTATAAAAGTCAAAGGAGCCAGCGAGCGGATAGTTAAAGTGAAATTCTAAGGAGAGTGCTATGGACAAGGAAGAATTATTTATCAAAGCGAGCAGGAAGAAAATAAGGTTTTCATACAAAGGTTTGGCAACAACAGAGGATTTATGGGATTTGCCGGTTACGGAGCTGGATGGCATCTATAAGTCACTGAATGCAAAGGCGAAGCTGACCAAGGAAGAGAGCCTTTTGGAAACCAAGACAGATGGAGACGAGGAACTGATGCTGCAGATTGAAATCATCAAGTATATCGTTTCTGTAAAACTGGAAGAAAAGAAGGAAGCGGAGAAAGCGAAGGAGCGCAAAGAGCAGAAGCAGAAAATCATGTCGATTCTTGCAAGCAAGCAGGACGAGGCGCTGCAGGGCAAGTCGGTGGAAGAGCTTCAGAAGATGTTAGAAGAATTGGAATGAAAGGAGCAAATCGGCAAAAAAAGGGGCGCTTGCGAGCATTGACAAAATGCCACCGTCTGCTTTTAAGAAATATTTGCTTCAGAAATCAGAGGAAACAGTAATTTATAAACAGGACGCAGACCAGAGGTATATGGCTTGCGTCCTGTTTTCTGTTCCAGACCTGTCCGGAAAAAACGAAATTGTGGAGAATGTACAAAAATCAATCAAAATATAAATAAAATAGAGGCAAAAAGAATAGGAAATAAAAACGTTACGATAAAAAATAGGGCAAAAACAAATAGAATATGCAAAATAAAAACGATTCAAACAGAGAAAAGCGAGAGAAGAAAAGGAAAAAAAGAAGAAGAAAAAATAGAGGCATACAAAGTATACAATTTTTATGCATTGAATTCTGTTAAAAGTGTATAAAAACAACAATAAAAAACTGTGTAAGCTTAATAAAAACGTTTTTATATATTGCAATGTGCTACACTAAGTGATATGATACTTTATGTAAAAACGTTTTCCTAAGGAACCGCGTTAATAGGCAATCACACAAGAATGGAGGGTTAGATGGAAAATCAAAGATTTTCCATCAGGAATTTGTGCAGCGGCACAAAATTCCCTTCAAAATTAAAAAGCCGCTTACGGCGGCAGAATGGAGGGTTTATTTATGAGACAGTGGAAAAGAGTAATAAGCTTTTTGCTTATTCTGTGCATGGCAATGGCTATGTTTGCAGGCTGCTCTAAAGAGGGGGATGATGGTAAAAATCCATCAGGTGGAAATGACAAAAATATTGAGGACAACAAGGATCCAGAAGACGATAAGGATGCTGATGTAAAAGAAGAAGCACTTTACAAAAAACTGGATCCAAACATCAGCGGCGAACTTTCTATTATGTGCTGGTCCGGTGACAGCATCTACTACACAGACATCGGCAAGCAGGACTGGAAGCCGGAAGATATCGTAAGCCAGAACGTAGCAGCTATCTACGCTATGGCAAAGGAATTTAACAAAATGTACCCAAATGTTAAAATCAACCTTTGGGCAAAGACAGATGATCCAAACGGAAACGATACGCTCTGGGCTCAGGAAATGGAAAACTTCAAAGCAGAGCATGGCAAATATCCGGACATCTATGCTTCTAATGATCTGGTAGGCGATGTAAGCAAGGGAATGGTTGCAGACCTCAGTGTATTTAAGGACGATCCATTGTACAAGTCCTTCAACGAATCCGTTATGCAGACAATGCAGTATTACGGCTTCCAGGCAGGGCTTCCGCAGTTTATTCAGCCTTGGGGTGTTTATGTGAACAAAGCACTTGCAGAAGCAAATAATATTGAAGTTCCAAATTTCAACTGGACAATTGACGAATATACAGAGTTTGTTACTTCTGTAGATGGCAAGGACGGTTTCTGGGGCGCAATGGATACTCCGTTAAGCTTTATTGCGACCGGTACAACAACCATCAATGCACAGATGGCAAACTACAAAAATTCCGGCGACAGAGTAAACTTGAACTCCAGCGAAGTAAGCGAACTGCTTTCCTATATTCCGAAGTGGGCAAAATCCGCAATCTGGGCTCAGAACGGACTTGGAAATGTTCCTTCTGAAATTATGGATGACGGCTGGTGGTGGGGCTACCGCTTCTTCTGCCGTAACTATTGCCTGACTTATGACGGCGACCCTTGGATGCTTGGTGCAGCAGCAGTGGAAAAGAATGCAGACGGTACATATCCGGTCAATGCAATAGAATCAAGTGACTGGGATATTTACCCAAGACCAAGCACACCATACCAGCAGAATACGGTTGGTATCTGTGTAGACCCAATGGCAATCCACAACTATGCAATGGATGACGGAAATCCGGAGTGGAGCGATGCAGAAAAAGCAAAATTAGAATTGGCATACGCATTTGGTTCATTCTGGTGCGGTTCCACAGAGGCAATGCAGGCAAGAGCTAATCAGCAGTACAGCGACAACAATACATTGAGAACTTCTTTAAACGACTCCTTCCCGCTTGTGACAGGTGATGCGTTTGATGAGCAGATGGAAATCTGGTACTCTGTAAATACCCATACCAGATATGCAGACAAGGACAAAATGCCGGGCTTCCACTATATTGTAGAACTTTGGGAGAAAGGCCAGTTCTGGGATATTTCTGATAAGTGCTATCCATATAACATCATGGTAGACGGAACACAGACAGCCTGCCTGTATGAGTGGCTGAATGCAACTCAGGTTGAGGTTGCAGGTGCAGGCAGCACAGATGCAAACTGGCTGGATAATGTAAAAGCAAGGCTTTCTGACTGGAACACAAACATCAATAAGCGTTTTGTTCAGGCAGAGCAGGGAATTAAAGATGGCTTAAAGAACTACTATGGATTTACAGACAATGATTTTAAATAAGCATAACAGATAGACGGAAAAGGGGAGGCCATAAACCTTCCCTTTTCCTAAAATAATGACGTTTTTGGAATGGGGGGACTAATGTGAGAATAAGAAAAGCAGCAATATTCCTGCTTGTTGCACTGATTTCGGTTGGGGCGTGCGTGCTGCTGCTTCGGCGAGACAATGCAGAATATGTCGATGCTGCCGATAAGGAGGCTGTGAGATGGGCGTATGAACTTCTTTCCGGTTCCTTGACGTCTGCAGAGACAATGTACTGTGATTATCTGGACTATGCACAGGAAAAAAACGGAACAGGAACTTATACGGCAGAGCCGGAGACAACAAATGCCATAAATTATCAGGAAAAACAGGTATATCATGTCTATGCCGAAACCGCAGGATGGTATTACTTAAAACTCAGTTATATGCCGGTGGGGAGCTCCCTGTCGGATTTTTCCGTGGATATTAAAGTGAACGGAGAGCAGCCTTATTATGAAATGAAGGCAATTGCCCTGCCTCTTCTGTGGCAGGATGAAACAAAGGAATTCCCAAAAGACAACTATGGGGATGAGTCTGCGCCAAGGCAGGTGCGCCTCTCGGACTGGCAGACAACCTATCTTTATAACAATACATATGCTTCTGCCGAGCCGCTGTTATTCCCTCTTCGGGCAGGAGAAAACGAGATTATATTGACCAATATTTCTTCTGACGGACTTGCATTGGGGGCACTTACGATTACAGAGCCAGATTTAGGTCTTCCTACTTATGAGGAATACCGGACTGCCCATGCAGCATCGGGGGATACCCTGGCAGACGGCTATTATGAGGTCAATGCCACGGAGTATAAGAAAAAGAACACGACACAGGCAATTTTGGAATATGAAAACAATCCGGCACTTAAACCACATGAAACAGCACAAAAGGTTATGAATACTTTGAACTGGACGGAAGCCGGTACGGAAATAGAATACACAGTAGATGTGGAACAAGACGGCTGGTATCAGCTGGCATTTCACTACAAAAATGAAAAAAAAGAATTTGATGCGTTTGAAACCATTAAGATTGATGGGGAGATTCCGTTCGCAGAATGTCTCTGCTACGTCTTTGCGCCGACCGGAACAAGCTGGACCAATGAGGTGATGTCAGATGAAAACGGCGAACCATATTATTTTTACCTGACAAAAGGAACGCATACGATTTCGATGAAGGCAGAGGCAGAACCGGTAATCCGGGCGTGGAGATATGCAAGGCTGATGTCGGAGCATGTATCCCAGTTTGCGCTTGAGATTACAAAGATTACGGGTGCAGAAAAAGATAAGAACCGCACTTGGAAAATGACACGCTATATTCCGGAAATTTCGGATTATTTAAAAGCATATGAAATTCTGATTCAGGAAATACGTTACAGCCTGCAGGACTATACGCCGGTCGGAATTAACAGTGCGCTGCTTTCTGACTTTGACAAGGCAATGCAGTTTATTCAGAGGATGGCAGAATATCCGGATGAAATCGCGCTTTATACAAATGATTTGACCGGGAGAGACAATTCGGTGCTTGTTTCGCTCAGTAACTTTACGTCAGAAATCTGTAAGCAGGATTTTACGCTGGATATGATTTATGTCTATGGAAACCAGGAACTTCCGCAAGAGCGGGCGGGCGTATTTGCAATGATGGGTAACTGGTTTAAGACGCTGTTTAATTCATTTACGACCAACAAATACAGCACGGAGACGGATGATGAAGAGGTGCTGACCGTATGGGTAAACCGTGCAGTGACGCATGTAGATCTGCTGCAAAAGCTGGCGGATACCGATTTTACACCGAAGACCGGAATCCGGGTAAAAATTTCAATTATGCCGGATGCCAATAAGCTGACGCTTTCTGCGGCGGCAAACCAGACGCCGGACGTTGCGCTCGGGCTGACTTCCTATATGCCATTTGATCTGGCATGCCGTGGCGCACTTTATGATATGACGCAGTTTGAGGACTTCTGGGAAGTAGCAAACCGTTTTGTGCCAGGTGCTTTCGTGCCATATGTATACAACGAGGGTGTGTATGCCATTCCGGAGACTCTTGACTTCCATGCCCTGGTATACCGTACCGACATCTTTGAGTCGCTTGGACTGAAAGTGCCGGATACTTGGGATGATGTAGTTGGCATCCTGCCGGAACTGCAGCGTTATGGAATGAATTTTTACCACAATATTTCTTCGGGTGTCGGCTATAAATGGTTTTTCCAGACAACGCCTTTGATTTTCCAGAACGGAGGCAGGCTGTATACGGACGATGGGCTTCGTACGGCAGTGGATGAACCGAATTCAGTCAAAGGCCTGCAGGCACTTGGCAATCTGTTTATTGCCTATTCGCTTGATACACAGGTCAACTCCTTTTTTAACTCGTTCCGGTACTCGATTCTTCCGGTCGGGATTATTGATTCCAACGAGTATATCCTGCTAAAGAATGGTGCGCCGGAGTTGGAAGGGCAGTGGGCTCTTTCCGCTTATCCGGGAACCATGCAGGAGGATGGAAGCGTTTCACGTTACTATGTGGCAAACGGTACAGGAGGCATTATCTTTGGTGATACCAATAAAAGCGAGGAAGCATGGGAGTTTTTGAAGTGGTGGACAGAGCATGATACACAGGTAACCTATACTTATACGCTTCGTTCTACTTACGGAAAACAGTTCTTCTGGATACCTTCTAATGTAGAGGCGCTTGCAGATGCACCGATTGATCAGGCAGATAAACAGATTATTTTGGAGCAGGTAAAGTGGCTCAGGGACGTGCCAAGAACACCGGGCCAGTATCTTGTAGAACGTTCGCTTTCTGACATCTGGAATACGATGGTGCTGGATGGCACTTCGGCACAGGTGGCAGTGGATGAAAAGACAATCGCCATTAACCGTGAAATCAAGAAAAAAATGACGGAGCTTGGCTTTTATGATGAAAACGGAACGCTGCTGAAGCCGTTTGTTATCCGTGATATTGACTGGATTAAGGAGCAGATGGAGCGTGGCAGAAAGGAGGCAGGGGAATGAAAAAAAGGAGAAAATCACTGTTTCATACCGAAGGTTTTAAAGGAGCTGTGTTGTTGGCTCCGTACGGTATCGTGTTTTCCATGTTCATTCTGATACCGGTTGCAATTGCCATCGGTCTGTCGTTCACTTATTTTGATGTGATCAACAAGCCTACGTTTACCGGCTTGCTCAACTATATTACTTTATTTACGCAGGATGAGACGTTTTTGAAGTTCGTTCTTCCGAATACCTTCCTCTATGCGCTTGTTGTAGGTCCGGGCGGCTATGCACTTTCGTTTTTGCTTGCTTGGATGTTAGCTCAGATCCAGCCGATTCCAAGAACGATTTTTGCGCTTGCAATCTATACTCCGTCTATGCTTGGGCAGGTATTTATCGGTGTTATCTGGAAAGCGATTTTTTCCGGCGACCAGCGAGGCATTATGAACAATCTGCTGATGGAGCTTGATATTATTGACCAGCCGATTCAGTTCCTGCTGACAAAAGACCACTTTATGGAAATCATGATTTTTGTTTCGCTTTGGTCGGCGATGGGCATCGGGTTCCTTGCGATGATTTCCGGCATTCTGAACATCAATGATGAGCTGTATGAGGCGGCTTATGTAGACGGAATGCGAAACCGATTCCAAGAAATATTTTACATAACGATTCCTTCGATGAAACCGCAGATGCTCTTTGGCGCGGTTATGGCAATTGTAAACGCATTCAACATGGGCTGGATTGGCGTTACGCTCTCCGGAGCAAACCCAACGCCGGAATACTCCGGGCAGCTGATTACAAACCATATCGACGACTACGGCTTTATCCGGTACGAGATGGGCTATGCAGCGGCAGTTTCACTTGTCCTGTTGCTCATTGTCTATCTGTTTAATAAAGTATCCCATAAGCTGTTTGGAGAAGAAGTGTAAAACTAAAATCAGCAATTACCCGGACGGCGCACAGCTCGGATTCCGGACGCTTCCGTGGCCGGAATCCTGAGCTAGATTGCTTGTGTGCTGGTAGGGTGATTGCGGAACTAAAAATAGAAAATTGCGGTACTAGAATCAGTATCTGCCCGAACAGCGCCCGGAACAATTTCTGACCATGCGTTTTGGGCAAAATTGTTCCGCTGCTATGGGCGCTGGCAGGACAGATACGGTACTAAAAATAGGAGGAATCATGAAGAAGAGAAAGAGAAGAAGGCACCGTCTGGGCGGGGCCAGAATAAATCCAAGAACCTTTTCGGCAGGGCAGATTAAGTTCTATCTGATTTTGCTGCCGCTCGCAATTTTTATGATTATTCCGGTTGTATTCGTCATCAATCAGGCGTTTAAGCCGCTTGGCGAGCTGTTTGCATTCCCACCGACAATTATTGCAAGAAAGCCGACATTAAATAACTTCAAAGACCTGTTTGCATTGTCAGGAAATACTGGCGTGCCAATGTCAAGGTATTTGCTGAATTCTCTGATTGTCACTGTTCTGACAGTGTTTTTGAATCTGACAATTACCATTACCGCAGCGTATGCGTTTTCTAAGAAAAAAT
>CAJTZB010000043.1 GCA_910583815.1 uncultured Lachnospiraceae bacterium | reverse complement strand
TAATTCAATTCGCCTGATGCAGTATGTGTCCGAGATGAATGAGGAGCTGTTTCCGGAGGATAGATTTTTCTTTGGCGGCGCCTTAAATTATAATTTTCCGAATGCAGAACAGGTAGCTGAACGCATGAAGAAAAAAATAGAGGCAGGGGCATCCTTTTTCCTGACACAGCCGATTTTTTCTGCCGCGGACATAGAGCGGATTGCATGGCTAAAAGAGCGTACAGGGGCTAAGATAATCGGCGGCCTGCTGCCTCCGGTCAGCAAAAGGAATGCACTGTTTATCCGCAACGAAATGGCAGGGATGGATATACCGGATGAAGTTTTAAACAAATACCATGACGGTATGACAAGAGAAGAGGGAGAAGAAGCAGGAGCTCGTATCGCCAGCCAGATAATGAAACAATTAGAACCTTACGTTGCAGGCTATTACTTTATGCTTCCATTTAACCGCGTCGGGCTGCTGGAACGGATTTTTAAGGAAGACCAGACGTGTGCGCCGGAAGAGCCGCTGCGGAACTAAACAAACAGCAGCAAAACGGACGGCGCACAGCAGAAACTGCGAGAGCAGAAAGCGAGCGCAAATTCTGCTCCTGGTAAGTGCGCTGGAAGAGCCGCTGCGGAACTAAAAATAGAAAGGCGAACATTTATGACACGACAGGAATTTGCGGCATTCTGCAGAGAAAAGCTGATAGTTTTGGATGGTGCGACCGGGACAAACCTGCAAAGAGCTGGTATGCCAGCAGGTGTCTGTCCGGAGCTTTGGATTCTGGAACATCCGGATATTTTGAAAGGGCTGCAGAAGGAATTTCTGTGTGCCGGTACAGATATTTTGTATGCTCCGACGTTTTCCGGAAACCGAATCAAGCTTGCGGAGTACGGAAAAGAAGCAGAGCTGGCACGCATAAATGCAGAACTTGTAAAAATTTCCAAGCAAGCTGTTGCAGAATTTGAGAATGAGGCTGAGGGAGCAGAACGGTGGGGGCATTATATTGCCGGGGACTTGACAATGACCGGACAGCTTTTGCATCCGCTTGGGACGCTTAAACTAGAAGAGCTGATAGAGATTTACAAAGAGCAGGTACGTGCCCTTGTGGCAGCAGGAACCGATCTGCTTGTTGTAGAAACGATGATGAGCCTGCAGGAATGCCGTGCCGCAGTAATTGCAGTAAGAGAAGAATGTGAGCTTCCTCTTATGGTAACGCTCACTTTTGCAGAAGACGAAAAGACAATGTACGGAACAACACCGGAGACGGCAGTTACCGTGCTGCAGTCACTGGGGGCAGATGCGGTCGGAGTCAACTGTTCTGCAGGGCCTGATACGCTTAGGTCGGTTGTTTCAAGAATGTATGGGGTTGCCAATGTGCCAATTGTCGCAAAACCGAATGCAGGGCTTCCAAAGCTGGTAGACGGTGAAACAGTCTATGAGATGACACCGGAGATTTTCGCACAGGAAATGAGGAAGCTTGTGGCAGATGGGGCGGGTATTGTAGGAGGCTGTTGTGGTTCCACGCCTTTGCATATTGCAGCACTTACAGACAGTATTGCAGGGATGTGTCCACCATCTGTAAAGACAGAAAGAAAAGCAGTGCTTACAACGGAGAGGGAGAGTTTCCCAATAGAACTGGATGGGACGTTCCGGCTGATAGGTGAGAGAATTAATCCAACGGGGAAAAAGGCACTTCAAGAAGAGCTTCGGTCTGGTACTATGGATATGGTAATCCGGTTTGCAAAGGAACAGGAGGAGGCAGGTGCTGATTTCTTGGATGTCAATGTCGGAATGTCCGGCATTGATGAGAAGGAGACATTGCTTCGTGTTATAGAGGCGGTGGTGCAGACGGCATCGCTTCCGCTTTGTCTGGATTCCAGTTATGTCGAAGTGCTGGAGGCGGCGCTTCGTGCATATCCGGGCCGGGCACTTGTGAATTCGGTGTCGGCAGAGACGGAAAAAATGAAGCAGCTGTTGCCGATTGTAAAAAAGTACGGTGCTATGTTTCTGCTGCTTCCGCTTTCAGAAGAAGGGCTTCCAAGAGACCAAGAGGAAAAAAAGCGGATTATCCACCTTGTAATGGAGGAAGCACTTCGGCTTGGTTTTGCAAAAGAAGATATAATCGTAGATGGCCTCGTCAATACAATTGGGGCAGGAAAGCAGGCAGCAAAGGAAACACTTGCAACAATTCGCTATTGTAAGGAAGAGCTTGGTGTGGCGACAAGCATTGGTCTGTCCAATATTTCGTTTGGGCTTCCGGCAAGAGGCTATGTCAACAGTGCATTTCTTGCAATGGCAATTGAGGCGGGCCTTACAATGGCAATTGCCAATCCATGCAGCGTACTGACAAAAAGCATGATGCTTGCTGCTGATTTATTGGCAGGCAAGGACGAAGCGGAGCTGCGTTTTATTGAATATGCACCGGTAGCGGCGGAGCTGTTGCAAACAGGGAGCAAAACAGCAGAAAGTAAAAAGCAGGAAAGCAGACTTACAGAAGAAAGAAAGCAGGAAGGCAAAGATGCAGTACAATCAGAGCTTTTTATGGCTGTTTTGAAAGGAAACAGAACTAAAATAGAAGAACTGACAAAACAGGCTTTAGAAAAAGGAAAACAGGCGTCAGAAATATTAAATCTTGACCTGATTCCTGCAATTAACGAAGTAGGGCTGCTGTTTGAGCAACAGAAATATTTTCTTCCACAGCTGATTGCTTCGGCAGAGACTATGGAACTTGCAATGAAGCTGTTAGAGCCACTTCTTGTAAAAAGTACAGAAGAAAAGCGTGGAACTGTAGTAATTGCGACTGTGAAAGGCGATATTCACGACATTGGGAAAAATCTGGTTGCTTTGATGCTTAGAAACTATGGCTTTGAAGTGATTGATCTTGGAAAGGACGTAGAATCTGAGAATATCATACAGGCTGCCAAGGAACATCATGCTGATTTTATTGCTTTGTCCGCGCTGATGACAACAACGATGACACGCATGAAAGAAGTTGTGGAACTTAGGAATGCAGCCGGCCTTTCCGCAAAAGTCATTATCGGAGGCGCAGTTACTACAGCACAATACGCAGAAGAAATTGGCGCAGACGGCTACTCAAAGGATGCACAATCAGCAGTGAAACTAGTGCTTTCCCTGCTGCAGAACTAAACAGCAATGCCTTGCTTAGTAATAAATGCGCTAAAAGGGACATTACGGAACTTAAAAAACAGCAGCACCCCGGACAGCGCACAGCACGGTTTCCGAATGCAAAAGCAGCCGGAAACCTGTGCTCTGGCTTAGTGAGCCGGAAGGGGTGCTGCGGAACTTAATTAAGGAGGAACAGATATGGAGTACAGGACATTGGAAAAGTTAGGGGTTTCTACTTCGCTGCTTGGTTTTGGATGTATGCGCTTTCCGACCACGCCAAACGGAGAAATTGATGAAGAGCGTGCACAGGCAATGTTAGATGAGGCAATTGCCAAAGGAGTCAATTATATTGATACGGCATATCCGTATCATGACGGAAAGAGCGAGCCTTTTGTTGGAAGGGCATTGAAAAAGTATGACAGAGACAGTTTTTATCTTGCAACAAAGCTGCCTATTTGGAATGTAAAAACAAAGGAAGATGCAGTTCGCTTGTTTGAAGAACAGTGTTCACGCCTGCAGACGGAGCGGATAGATTTTTATCTGCTGCATGCCCTAAACCGTGACCGGTTTCAGCTGGTAAAGGAGCTTGGCATTATTGAACTGTTTGAGGAGTATCAGAAGCAAGGAAAGATTCGCTGCTTTGGTTTTTCATTCCATGACAGTTATGAAGTTTTTGAAGAAATACTGACATACCGCAACTGGGATTTTTGCCAGATTCAGTATAACTATATGGATACAGAGGAACAGGCGGGCGACAGAGGCTATGCACTGTGTGAAAAGTTAAATGTACCTATAATTATTATGGAGCCTGTTAAGGGTGGTGCGCTGGCGTCCTATGCAGACGATGTGGAAGAACTGTTCCATGCGGCCAGGCCGGAAAAGAGTGTTGCATCCTGGGCGCTGCGTTGGGTTGCAACAAAACCGCAGGTTAAGGTAGTATTAAGCGGGATGTCTACAGAAGAACAGGTAAGGGATAACTTAGATACATTTGGACAGTTTGAACCATTGTCAGAGAAGGAACAAGCTGTAGTGCAGCAAGTTGTAGCAGAAGTAAAATCCAGAGTTAAGAATGGGTGTACCTCCTGCCGCTATTGTATGCCATGTCCGTTTGGAATCAATATTCCAGGGAATTTTGGTATTTGGAACCGTTATGGCATGTATGGAAATACAGGTGCCACAAAACAGCGTTATTTTGAGCAGATGAAGCAGGAGGAGAGAGCAGAACAGTGCAGAAGCTGCGGCGCCTGTGAGAAACTTTGCCCACAGAAACTGCCAATCCGAGAGCATTTGCATCAGATGGCAGAAGAGATGGGCAAACTGTAGGCAGTTTATGCTTCTTTCTGGATGTGGGTTGCAATACGGTGCAGAATCATTTCAAGTGCTACCGTATTGTAGCCGCCTTCCGGCACAATAATATCAGCATGTTTTTTACTTGGCTCTACGAACTGTTCATGCATTGGCTTTACTGTTGTAAGATATTGATTGATAACAGAATCCAGGTTTCTGCCGCGTTCTTTTACATCTCTTAAGATTCTTCTTAAAATGCGGACATCAGCATCCGTATCCACAAAAATTTTAATATCCATCAAATCCATCAAAGCGAGGCATTCAAAAATTAAGATGCCCTCTACAATCATTACTTTATTTGGGTGAATATGAAGTGTTTCCTTAGAACGGTTGTGTGCAGAAAAGTCATAAACCGGACAGATAATGTCCTCGCCTTTGCGGAGACTGCGGATATGCTCAATCATTAAGTCTGTATCAAATGCGTTTGGATGGTCGTAATTCAAGGCAGCACGTTCTTCGTAGGTCATATCATTATGCGCTTTGTAGTAATTGTCATGGTTTATGACTGTAACGTTTTCTCCAAAAGCAGCTTTAATCTGTTCTGTCAAGGTGGACTTTCCGCTTCCGGTGCCTCCTGCAATTCCAATCATTAAAATTTCCGGCATAATTTTCTCCCTTCTGATTCTGGTTCTACAGCATTTCTTTCCAATGAGGCTGGCATCTGTACACCGATGCCAGGGTCAAAAGGAATTTTTGTCCCTAGCCTCATTTAGTACCATTATAAGCAAATTTTGACGGAAGTCAATCAACGTTTATTGACAAGACGAAAAGAAAACAGTACTATATAACATAGGTAAATATCTACACTTGACCGTGTGTACTCTTGTCAAGCGAAGGTAACATGGGTGTACAGGATGCTGTGGGACATGCTTTGTCAGAAAGTGGGGAGTTGGCAGATGCAGAGTGATTTAATAGTACGCAGAGAACTTTATTTGGATGTGGCAGCAGAAGGAAGCAAGCTGCAGGAAATATACTTGTATCAGGCAGATTTTCTGCAAGATGATTCTTTTTGTACAAAAGATTATATATTTTCTGCGCCTGTAAAGGAGGAAGAAGAAGCGGAGTCTATAGATATCAGAGAGCAGTTTCTTTCCGTATGGCAGGCGCTTTTGTCCAAAGAGATAAAAACCGAATGCTATGCCACAGATGCGATGCTTGTAACGGAGCGGCTGTTTTGCCCTCTGCAAAAGAAATATCCGAAGCAAGAGCTGCTTTCTGAAACGGCACCTGACGAAGAGGCACTGCATGACTGTATCAGTATGTGCCGTGTAGTCCCTGTATCCTTTTTTGATGAAAAGCAGCATCTTGGAGCGGGAATCCGTCGGCGCATAAAAGAAAAGTACCACGTGCTTTCCGCAGAAGTAAAACAGAAGAAACCGTTTCATATTATTCTTGCAGCAGAATATGAGAATGATGTTTTAGGTTTTGCTTCGGCATTTTTTCTTTCTGTATCAGATGAAAAATTCTATATATTAGAAGAGTGCCGTCTGAATGGGCATATAAAAGAAGAACAGGCAGCAGCAAAGCTTTGTGAGCTTCTTGTTAAATATCCTGAGGCCGATGTCCTGATAAACAAAACATCAGGACAGCTATATAAAATGGTCCAGAATATGAATCTGTTTATGAGTGCAAGGCAGGTGCCGGTACTCTACTCCATGACTTCAATGCTGTGTGCGCTTGGGAAGAATGTAGCCCGGATTCTTTCTTCTGTACAGGATGAGGTTCTGGGGCAGCAAAAAGTAAAGCCGGAAAAAAGGAACCTGCTTTATGAATGGAATTATTTGTACCGCACTTACTTAAAATATGCAGCAGATACTCGCCTGAAAGTCATTGCAGATGAAAAACTTATAGAACGGCTGACGTTTTTCCTTCCGGTTCGTATTTCGTCTGCGCGAGAGTTTAGGAAGCAATTTCAAAGGAACAGTATCTGGAAGCAGGCAGGGAATGAGCAGCCTGTTTATGAAATAGATGCCACAGAAGAAATCAGGATGAAATATAGGATAAAGGCAGGGGAAGAACAGTTTATTCTTCGTGTCAGCCATATTGCTGTCCGGCGGTATTTAAGCAATTATGCAGTGCTTGAATTTCAGGCAGAAAACTGCCGCTATGTGGGAGCAGCAGACAGAAAACGTATCCGGCAGCTTGGGTCTAAACTGCATGTTGGATATAAAACAGACGGCTCGAATCCGGATTTGCTGGAATTTAAAATAAAGACAAAGGAAAGCAGCTATGCATTGACGGCATTTGCGCTTCCAAAAGAAGAGACTTCCTGCCAGAATGTTTGGCTGAATGGTCTGTTTTTGCTTGGAAGGAAGAAAAAGAAGAAGACAAAAGGGCTTTGCTTGGAAACTTGCTCCAAGCAGATGTTTGTAACTGAACAGCCAGAGGAAGCTGTTCGGGCAGCGCTTGTAAAGGATGAATATTTGGCAAAATTGGAAGAAGAGCTGGCGTTGGCGGCAGCACCAAAAAAGCATTCACATAGAGAAGGCAGGCTGACATATGCAAAACGCCGTAAGATCAGGCATTTGTATGAGACTTTTCGTTATCTGGAAGCTTCTTTTGGAGAAAAAGAGAGGAATGCTTCCGAGGAACTGACGGCATCTGTAAGAGCGCAACGCGGAACGGATGCAAGAGAAGAACGGCTGGCACGGAAGTTTGCATATTATGATTAGAAGGGTATAACCGAAACAAATGCCCCACTGATCATATTATCGGGAATAGCAGGTTTCTGGAAAGGGGCAATTTGAGAATGTACGAAAAGGAAATATCAACAGCCGTAATCAGGAGGCTGCCGCGATATTATCGCTATTTGGGGGAACTGCTGGCTCATGATGTCGTGCGGATTTCTTCCAAAGAATTAAGTGAGCGCATGGGAGTTACGGCGTCTCAGATTCGTCAGGATTTAAATAACTTTGGCGGCTTTGGGCAGCAGGGCTATGGTTACAATGTAGAATATCTGTACAATGAGATTGGAAAAATTTTAGGATTAGATAAGAAAAACAGGATTATCATTGTTGGTGCCGGAAATCTCGGACAGGCAATCGCCAACTATGGAGATTTTGAGCGAAGAGGCTTTGAGATTATTGGTATTTTTGATGTCAATCCAAGCATTGTCGGAACTTCCGTCCGTGGTATCACTATCCGCTCGGCGGAAACATTAGAGGAATTTATCAAGGTCCATGAGGTAGAGATTGCAGTGCTTACGCTTCCGAAAGAGAAGGCCCCTCAGGTAGCAGCAGACCTTGCAAAATGGGGTATCCGGGGCATTTGGAATTTTGCCCCGACCGATTTGCATCTTCCGCCGCATGTCATGCAGGAAAATGTGCATCTGGCAGAGAGCTTAATGCGGCTTTCCTATAAGCTGAAGGCATCGGAGAAGAATGAGAAAAAGAGGAAACTGTGATGATTGTTGGAATCGGAACAGATCTGATAGAAGTGGGACGTGTGGCGAAAGCATATGAAAAACAGGCGTTCCGCAGCAGGGTATATACGGGCCGGGAACAAGAGCTGATAAGTACGCGGATGCAGACGGCAGCAGGAAATTTCGCAGTCAAGGAAGCGGTTGCAAAGGCGTTTGGGACAGGGTTTCGTGAAGTGGCACCAATAGAAATAGAAGTGTTAAGAGAGCCGTCTGGCAGGCCGTATGTTGTGTTGTCCGGCAGGGCAGAAGGCATCCGTCAGGAAAGAGCAGTAGGAACAATTCATGTTTCTATTTCAAATACAAAAGAATATGCAGTAGCGTATGTGGTATTGGAAGCTTAAATTAGGCTGCTCTGATGTGGGGGTTGAAATGAAATATGCAGTTTCTGCGAATCAAATGAGGGAAATTGACAGACATACAATAGAAGATATAGGGATACCCGCTTGTGTGCTGATGGAAAAAGCGGGGATGGCAGTAGCAGAACGTGCAAAACTGCTGTTCCCGAAAGAAGGAAAGATTATTTCAATCTGCGGATATGGGAATAACGGCGGCGATGGCATCGTGGCAGCGCGCATTTTGTTTCAGGCGGGTTATCAGGTTGCCATTTTTATGGTAGGAGACAGGACGCAAGCAACAAAGGAGACAAGGCGTCAGCTTCGGATTGCAAAAAATCTTGGGGTTTCGGTCATGCGCAAAGCAGAGCCGGACGAATATATTGGTATTATCGATGCTGTTTTTGGAACCGGTCTGTCTCGTCCGGTTATAGGAGAACTGAGGGCGCTTTTTTTGCAAATCAATGCATCAGGGGCAAAAGTGCTTTCCGTTGATATTCCGTCCGGAGTCTGTGCAGATAATGGGGCATTGCTTGGCGCTGCGGTAAAGGCAGATGTGACGGTGACGTTTGGCTGGCAGAAGGTCGGCTGTCTGCTCTATCCGGGTGCAGAGTATGCAGGGAAAGTTTATGTGGATGATATTGGATTTGCTGGTTTTATGGAGCCGCCGAAGCGTTTCTATTTTGATGAAAGACCGTCAGCATTGCTTCCGGTACGCAAAAAAGATGCACATAAAGGCAGCTGCGGCAAAGTACTTGTGATTGCAGGGTCTAAGAATATGTCTGGTGCGGCGTATTTTGCGGCGGCAGCGGTATACCGTATGGGAGCAGGCCTGGTGCGTGTCATAACGGCATCAGAAAACCGTGAAGTATTGCAAAGACAACTGCCGGAGGCAGTTTTGGCCACATATGAAGTTTCCGAAGGAATGCTTACTGCAGAATCTGTAGAACAGATCAAAGAGGCAGTTTTTTGGGCAGATGTGATTTTGCTTGGCCCAGGCATTGGAACAGGTGCTGTGGGTGCGAGCCTTGTCAATTATGTTATCAGTAACTGCAAGGTACCGCTCGTAGTAGATGCAGACGCCATTACGGTGCTGTCGCGTATGATTTCCGAAAAGGCAGGATGGGACATTTCTGAAAGGCTTCACTATACTGCAAAACTGCTGCCTGCCGGAACAATTTTAACACCACATAAAAAGGAACTGTCGCTGCTGACCGGAATCCCCCTTGCAGACCTTGTTGCAGGTTTGATGGACAACAGTGCTGCCTGCACATATCAGAATGAACTTATTTATGTGAAAAAGGATGCTCGGACGATTGTGTCGTTTGGGGAGTCCGATTATATCAATGTGACCGGAAACAGCGGCATGGCGACAGCAGGAAGCGGAGATGTGCTTGGAGGAATGATTGCAGGGCTGCTTGCACAAGGAGAGAGTCCGCGTATGGCGGCAATGAGCGGCTGCTACCTGCATGGCATGGCAGGAGATGTGGCAGCAGCAAGGAAAGGCAAGCATTCCATGCTTGCAGGCGATATATTAGAAGCAATTCCGGCAGTGCTGACGGAGCAGCTATATCATTGATTATGGCGGCGTCAGTTCTATTGGCGCTGCTGCAGTATCAGAAAGGAGCAGCATATCGTTTTGGAACAGGATTTGGAACACAGATATTTCCGCGTATGTGCTAATATTTCTTTGGATGCCATACGTGATAACATAAAAAAAGGGCGAGAGCTTTTGGGGCCCGAAACAAGATTGATGGCAGTTGTGAAGGCAGATGCTTACGGGCATGGAGCAGTACCAGTGGCATGGGCAATTGATGATTTGGTAGATGCGTATGCTGTTGCAATTCCGGAGGAAGGAGCAGAGCTTAGGCAGGAAGGAATTACAAAGCCGGTACTTGTACTTGGCTATACGGCACCTGAGCTTGCGGCGTCTGCAATCCGGCAGGACATTATGCTGTCGGTATTCCAGTCGGAGACAGCAGAAGCCTACGGAAAGCTTGCCAGGGAGCTTGGGACAACGGCAAAAGTGCATATCAAGTTGGACACCGGCATGAGCCGTATCGGTTATCTGTGCAATGAACAAAGCCTTGCTGACATCGAGCGGATTGCAAAGCTGCCGGACATTAAAATAGAAGGTATGTTTACGCACTTTGCGAAAGCCGATGAAGCAGATAAGTCGTTTGCGAAGGAACAATACAAAAAATATATGGAGTTTGCAGAACAGCTTTGGCAGAGAGGAATCCGGATTCCGGTGCGCCATGTGTGCAACAGTGCCGGAATGATTGACCTTCCGGAGAGCGATTTGGATATGGTGCGTTTCGGGATTACGATGTATGGCATGTATCCGACGGATGATGTCACAAAAGAGCGGCTTCCGGTGACTCCGGCAATGGAGCTGAAAACACATATTTCTTTTGTAAAAACACTTCCTGCCGGAGTTGGCATTGGCTACAGCGGCACTTTTGTGACCTGCCGGGAAACAAAAGTTGCAACGCTTCCCATTGGTTATGGAGACGGCTATCCAAGAGGGCTTTCCAATAGGGGAAGGGTGCTGATTCATGGAAAGTCCGCACCGATTCTCGGAAGAATCTGCATGGACCAATGTATGGTGGATGTCACAGATATTCCGGAGGCAGTACAGGGAGATACAGTGACGCTGATGGGGCGCGATGGAGAGGAATTTATTTCTGCAGAAGAAATCGGAGCCACGGTCGGAAACTCTTTCCATTATGAGGTTGTCTGTGATGTTGGAAAGAGGGTGCCAAGAGTCTATTACAAAGACGGAAAGCCGGTTTCAGTCAGAGAATTTCTTCCGGTTTTATGAAGTAGGGGAACTACACCGACGCTAGTGTCGGCATACAGACGCTGAACCTATGCCAATATATTTTAATTTTTCACATGTCAAGTAATTTTATGGAATACGCAGAGCAGAGAATGGGAATACTGAGGGACAGAAGCAGGCTGCTAAAACCATAAAATGGAGTGTGAAATTCAGTGATAATTCGTAGAGGGGATATTTTTTACGCAGATTTACGTCCTGTTGTTGGCTCTGAGCAGGGCGGTGTCCGTCCGGTACTGATTGTACAGAACGATGTCGGAAATAAGCACAGCCCGACGGTAATCTGCGCGGCAATCACATCAAAGATGAACAAAGCAAAGCTTCCGACACACGTTGAGATTGCCGCAGAAAAATATGGAATTGTAAAAGATTCTGTGATATTATTGGAACAGATAAGGACCATTGACAAATCAAGGCTCAGAGAGAAGGTTTGCCATCTGGACCAGGATATTTTGGCATGTATCAACAAGGCATTGCTGATTAGCTTCGCCCTTGATACATAAAATGCCTGACAAACAAAAAAATATTGTATACGAAAAGGGGAAAAGATTTTTTATGGACGGTCATCCCATACGTGGAGTGATAATGATAGTTGTGCTGATGGCACTCAATGCAATTATGGAGGCAATGGTAACTGCATTGGAAAATGTTAGCGTACTGAATGCAGAGAAAAGGGCGTCGGAGGGCGAGCGGAGGGCAAAGCAGATACTGTCTCTGCTGAAAAACCGCAGCCGCTACATAACTGTTGCCGACTTGGTCTGCATTTCCTGTATTGCCGGAATGACAGCAAGCTATCTGAGAGATTTGCTGCCGGCGCTTCTTGCCAGACTCCTGCTATTATTTCCGGAGCATTCGCTGCTTGCTGCGGTACTTACCGGCGTCATTACCGTGCTTCTTGTTTTGCTTGTGGAACTGTGTTCCATAAAGATTCCAAAACGGGCGGCATTCCGTCATGCAGAAGGTTATGCATCCGCAACAGCAGGCATTCTTAGGTTTTTTACGCTTTTGCTTTTGCCATTTGTCTGGTTTTTGGAGATAATTTCCTCCGGATTCCTTGGACTGTTCCGTATTAAGACATCCGAAGAAGAGAAGGTGACAGAAGAGGAACTGCTGTCTACGGTAACAGAGGCACAGGAAACCGGCATTCTGGAAGCAGAAGAAGCAGAAATGATTCATAATATCTTTGAATTTGACCAAAAGGAAGTCAATGATATTATGACACACCGCAAACATGTGATTGCAGTCAGTGCGGACATGTCTCTTGCAGAGGCAATGAATTTCATGCTGGAGGAGCCATATACCCGCTTTCCAGTCTATGAAGAAGCGCTTGAAAATATAGTCGGCATCCTGCACCTGAAGGATGTTATGGCATTATATGTAGACAGCAGTGCAGAAGAGCTGAAAATAAAATCCGTGAAGGATGCTGCAAGGGACCCATATTTTGTTCCGGACACACAAAGTCTGGATGTTCTGTTTAAGGACATGCAGAAGAGGAAAATCCATATGGCAATTGCAGTTGATGAATATGGACAGACTGCCGGCATCGTAACAATGGAAGATATATTGGAAGAAATTGTAGGAGATATTCAGGATGAATATGACGAAGAGGAAGAAGAAATCATGCCTCAGGCAGACGGAAGCTTCCTCGTGCGCGGAACTGCAGATTTAGAAGAACTGTCTGAACTGTCCGGCCTTGAAATCGGAGAAACAGAATTTGATACATTAAATGGGCTTTTGATTTCGGAGCTTGGACATATTCCGCTGGATGGTGAACGCGCATCAATAGAATATAAAGGATATTTAATCAATATCTTGGAAACAAAAAATAAGACAATTACATTGGTACGGATGAAGAAGCTGCCAAAGGCAGAAATAAGCGAAGCATCGGAGGATTGATGCGGAACTTAAAACCAGCAGCAATCCGGATAATACACAGCTGGATTTTCAGTGTCTGAAAATTCAGCTCAGGTTATTGTGTACTAGAAGGATTACTGCGGAACTTAAAACCAGCAGCAATCCGGATAGTGCACAGCTGGATTTTCAGTGTCTGAAAATTCAGCTCAGGTTATTGTGTACTAGAAGGATTACTGCGGAACTTAAAATAGGAGGACTTTGAGCCATGTATTGTACAAGAAAAGTAACAGAGGATATTGTCTGGGTTGGCTGTGATGACCGCAGGCTTGCAATGTTTGAAGGAGTGTATTCTGTTCCGGGAGGAGTTTCCTACAATTCTTATCTTCTGTTGGATGAAAAAACAGTACTGATGGATACGGCAGACTGGGCAGTTGGAAGACTGTTTTTGGAAAATGTGACACAGGAACTAGATGGAAGGAAACTGGACTATCTTGTGATTCAGCATGTGGAGCCGGACCATTCGGGAACAATTTCTGATATTATAATGAGGCATCCGGAAGTTACACTCGTGTGCAACGAAAAAACAAAGGGGATGCTTGCACAGTTTTATGAAAATGATATTACCGAGCGGGTGCTGATTGTAAAAGAGGGTGATACGCTTTGCACTGGACGGCATACGCTTACCTTTTTTATGGCGCCGATGGTTCATTGGCCGGAAGTAATGGTGACTTATGACAGCGAAGCAGGGGTTTTATTTTCGGCGGATGCGTTTGGAACTTTTGGCGCCTTAAACGGCGCGCTGTTTGCCGATGAAGTTGATTTCTTTGCAGATTATTTAAAAGAAGCAAGGCGTTACTATACCAATATTGTCGGAAAATATGGCGCAATGGTGCAGTCGCTGCTAAAAAAGGCATCCGGGCTTTCCATCAAGATGATTTGCCCTCTGCATGGGCCTATCTGGAGGGAAAACATTGCTGCCTATGTGGAAAAATATCAGCTTTGGAGCAGTTATACGCCGGAAGAGTACGGTGTAATGATTGCTTATGCTTCTGTATACGGACATACGGAAAATGCGGCGAATATCCTTGCCTGTGAGCTTCGCGACCGTGGCATCAGGACAATGATGTATGATGTTTCTGTGACGCACGCATCTGATATTATTGCGGAGGCGTTCCGCTACAGCCATCTGGTGTTTGCGTCCGCAACTTACAATGGAGGCATTTTTGTTTCTATGGAAGAGCTGCTAAGGGATCTTGCCGCACACAGCCTGAAAAACCGTACTGTGGCGCTGATTCAGAACGGAAGCTGGGGAGCGCTGAGCGGAAAAATGATGAAAGAAATTCTTTCCGGCATGAAAGATATGAGGATACTGGAGAATATGGTGGGCATCAATTCTTCCGTAAAGAATGATCAGCGAAAAATGTTAGAGGAACTGGCAGAACAGCTGGCAGAAAGCGTACGGAGAGAAAAAGAGGCATTGGCTTGAAGATTACGGTATTATGTGTCGGAAAAATAAAAGAAAAGTACTTTACCGGAGCAGTTGAAGAATATGCGAAGCGCTTATCCAGATACTGTAAGCTGGAAATTATAGAAGTAACAGATGAAAAAACGCCGGATGGTGCAAGTGAAGCACTTGAGGCACAAATCAAGCAGAAGGAAGCGGGACGTCTGCTGAAATATCTGCCGGAAGACGCTTATCTTATTGTACTTGCAATTTTAGGAAAACAGCTTTCCTCCGAGGAACTGTCCGAAACTATCGGAACCCTTGGGGTACGCGGTATCAGCCATATTGTATTTGTCATCGGCGGTTCCCTTGGACTCGCCGATGATATTATAAAAAGGGCAGATTTTTTGCTCAGCTTTTCAAAACTTACTTTCCCGCACCAGATGATGCGCGTCATGCTGTTGGAGCAGATATACCGGAGCTACCGGATATTGCAGGGAGAACCGTATCATAAATGAGGGCGAAATTCTGCCTTTCATCGACCGTGTTTCCATCTGTACACCGACGCTAGTGTATTTTTTTGTTTGGAGAGGAGTTTTTATGAAATTATTAAATGGTAAAGGAGTCATCACAAAACCTTATAAGGAAGAAGATACAGAAGAAATTGTAAATCTAATTCTCGGAAATTTTAAAGAAATCAATGTGAAAGATTAAGGAGAAAAAGCTGCTTTATTTAATTTAATATGGAGGCTGTATATGGAAATAACATTATTAAGGGCAAATATTGACAACGCAAAAGAACTACATGCTATGCAGGTTGAAGCTTTCAAAGAATTATTGGAAAAATATCAGGATTTTGAAACCAGTCCTGCAAATGAAAATGTGGAAAAAGTAGAAGCACGCTTGAAACAGGACTTTACATTTTACTATTTTATCTGTATCGGACAGCAAAAAGCAGGAGCTATCCGTATTGTTGACATGAAGGAAAACGGAAAAAACAAAAGAATTTCTCCTATATTTATACTGCCGGAATTTCAAGGGAAAGGGATTGCACAGAAAGCAATCCGGCTGTGCGAAGAAATGCACGGAAGCGAAAATTGGGAACTGGACACAATTTTGCAGGAGTCTAAAAACTGTCATCTGTATGAGAAAATGGGGTATCGTCAGACTGGCAAAACAAAAGTCATTAATGAAAGACTTACATTAGTATTTTATGAAAAGAAGGAGGCGGACATAACATGAATGTAATCATACTTGGTTCCGGGGCTGTGTCAGCACGCCAAGAGCATGTTGTAACTGCCGTGTATGTACACCGACGCTATCAATGCTTTTTTGCCTGCCATTCTTGCAGATATTAAAAAGCAAAGTACAAAGTATGGCTCAGTCATTGAATACTATGAGGCAAGTGGCCTTATATATACAAAAGAAATTCGTGCTTTCAAAAAAGACAATATTTTGATTGAGCTGGTACCAGTAGATGAACAGGAACATGTAGCAATATTTATTATTTCTTCTAACAGCAAAAAGATAATTTATGCCCCATGTGATG
>CAJTZB010000042.1 GCA_910583815.1 uncultured Lachnospiraceae bacterium | reverse complement strand
CCAGAAGTGCCGCCTAAAAGCCGGTTTGGAAATAACCTGACAAAAACGGTATTCCATATTGCATGCGGTATCCGTATCTCTGATACGCAGACCGGTCTGCGTGCAATACCTGCCCATTTCTTAAAGGATATGGTAGAAATAGAAGGCGAGCGTTTTGAATATGAGACCAATATGCTTCTGGAAATGAAATCACGCGGTATCCGCTTTTTAGAGGTTCCAATCCGCACCATCTACATAGAAGAAAATGCTTCAACGCATTTTCATCCCATCAGGGATTCTTTGAAGATATACCGTGTGATTTTCAAATTTATGGTAAGCTCCGGCGCTTCCTGCTTATTGGATTTAGGAGTGTTTTTTGTGCTCGTATTTTTCTTTAGCAGGTGGTTTTCTGATGAAAATATTGCTATTTTTGCAGCTACTGCTGCTGCAAGGCTGGTTTCTTCTTTTTTCAATTACAAAGTCAATCAGAAACTTGTATTTTCTTCGGGAGCAAAAGGCGCGATACTTCGGTACTATGTTCTTTGTGTGGTTCAGATGTGTGTATCTGCAGGGCTGGTGGCTTTGCTCTCTGCCTGTTTTGCTGCCGGAAGTTTCTTAAAAACCGTATTAAAAGCAATTGTTGATACGGTATTGTTTTTCATAAGTTTCCGCATTCAGAAGGAATGGGTCTTTACAAATAGACAATGACAAACCGGAACTAAGGAGTATGACATATGAAAAAAGTGTTAAAGTATTTTGCGCGTTTTCTGCTTGTTGTGTTTACGACGCTGCTTATCTTGGTAGGCGGGGTCGTAGGCTTGGTTTATACATTTAATTACGGACCGTCTCCCTCAGCGCGCAGCCTGTTTGTTTCCTCTGTATTAGAGACAAGTGCAGTTGGTTTTTTGGCAACCTGGTTCCTGCCTTCGGAGGAAATCCAGACAATTCTTGCAAACAACACAGTAGAGCAGTTCGATGCTGTCACCAATCCCAATTTAATCGTTATTCCGGATACAGAAGAAGAGCAGGAGTATTATGCAGAAAATGATGTTGAGATTGTTCCTGTCAATGGACTTACTTATGCAGGAAGAATGATGATTGTCAAAGATCCTTCTCGCGTCAAAGTCGGCACCTGTGCAAATTTTGGAAATCCGGATAAATGGGGAGAGCGCCTGCTGTCCATTGTGAAACGATATGATGCGCTTGCTGCTATCAACGGAGGCGGTTTTGAAGATGTCAACGGAAGGGGAACCGGTACGATTCCGATTGGCTTTGTATTTTCAGGAGGCAAATATCTTTACGGCGATCTGGACACTCCGGGACTTTTGATTGGATTTGATACTGATAACCGTCTGATTGTCGGCTATATGACAGGAAATAAAGCAAAGGAGCTGGGCATCCGGGATGCGCTCACCTTTGGCCCGGCTTTGATTATCAATGGGGAACCGGCAAATATTTCCGGCTACAGTTCCGGAATCAATCCAAGAACTGCCATTGGGCAGCGTGCCGACGGTGCCGTGCTTCTTTTAACCGTAGATGGCAGGCAGGCAAACTCACTTGGCGCGTCTTATGCGGATTTAATTGAAATTATGACAAGTTTTGGCGCGGTGAATGCCGCAAACTTAGATGGCGGAAGTTCCAGTGTCATGATTTATGAAAATGAAATTATTTCCAATGTCTCTCTCTTTACAGGCGACCGCAATATTCCGACCTGTTTTTATGTAGAGAGGAGGGAAGAACATGAGTAAGAAAACAGGGAAAAAGTTTCCGTTTTTCTGGTTTTTTTATGGATTGTACAGTCTTCTTTTGATTGGAGTTATAGGATTTGGTCTGTTTCAGCTCTGGAAGTTCTTGGGTGTTTATGAGGAAACAAGACCGGCTCATACAATGGAAGTGCAGCTTTCCGTTTTTGACAGGTCACAGGAACAGGTATTGAGGGAGTATCTGACAAATACTGTCGATAATCCATATGAGGATATTTCTGTTTTGATGCAGCGGTTTTATGAGCGGATAGATGGAAAGGAACTGAGCTTTGGCAAGCTGTCGGGTGCCTACTCAGAGCTTCATCCGGTTTATGCAGTGCTTGCAGGAGAGGAGCATGTAGCAACGGTTTCTTTTACGATGAAAGATGTTCCGGTTGCCTATAACTTGTCTGGTTGGGATTTGGAGTCGGTTACGATTTTAGACACGCCAAAGTACAGCTTTGCGGTTACAATTCCTTCCTCCATGCAGCTGTTTGTCAATAAACAGCCGGTACAGCAGCGTTCTTTTGTAAGTGAGACAAAGACGGATACTCCGGTTTCTTATGTTGCTTACGCGGACAGTGGCTTTTATGAAGAGCCATTGATTGAAGTGTTTGACCGGTATGGCGCCGCAGTCGAACTGATAAAGGATGAAGAGAGCGGCGGTTATTATTATCGTCTTGCCTATGTGTCGGTTCCTTCAGATGTGAAGGTTCAGTTTGGCAGCAGGGTTCTCTCGGAAGAGAATTTGTTAGAGGGGAATATTCCGGCAGAGGAGCTTTCGTTTCTTCCCTCGATAGAACAGCATTTTTCAGAATATGCGAATCTTTCAAAGCAGCTTGATATTCCGTATTTTAACCGATATTATATCGATTTTTACTACCCGGCTGAAAGTGTTACCTGTACAAGCCGTCTTGGTATTCCGGTCACAATGGAGTATGATGCGGTTGCCAATTCCTATTCCTCCGGCTTAATAAGCAATGATGCCTTGTTGGATGAGTGCAGGGAGTTTGCATATGCATTTGTGGAGCAGTATGCTCTGTTTTGCCTGCGGGATGCAGAGAAAGAAGCAATAAAACCATATTTCCCTGAGAAATCCGAATATTATAAGCTGATCTCTTCGTTAGATACCAGATGGGCAAATAAACATTCTAAAGTGTCATTCCAGAACCATGAAGTAAAGGAATTTTTTGCTTACAGTGATAATCTGGTCTATATCAATGTTACTATAGAGGAGCGGCTGTTGCTTTATGCAACAGGGAGATATGCCACTTATCATATTGATACGCCGCTTTGGATTGTAAAGTTAGATGGACAATGGTATGTAATGCGGATTATATATACAGAATAGCATCCATACACTGATGCTGATAACAGGATATATGAAAATAGAGAAGGGCTGTGCCGTGGAAATTTCTGCGGTACAGTCCTTCCTTGAGTTAGTAGTTGTAAAGAAGCGAGGAATCCGATATAATAGACAGATGATACCGTCACAGCTGTGCATCAGCGCAGCCATGATATATAGAATAAAGGGATAGTGGCAATATGCCGCAAAGGTAGACAAATGAACAAAAAGAAGAACTATGTGATTTATATGGGAATACTGATGATAGTGTTTTTTTCCTGTGCCTGCGGAAAACGTCCGGTGCAGGATGGAACAATAACAATTACCATGCCTCCGCCTGATATAACAAAACCGCTTGGGACTGTGACTCCAAACCCGGAGCCTACGCATCCTGAAGTAAAACCAGAGGCGACAGGAACCCCAATGGCCTCTCCTGCACCAACCCCTTCTCCTGCATTTACGCCAACTCCGGAAGTTGTTGCTACGCCGCAGCCAACAGCGGAACCGACACCGGAGTTACAGCCGACAAAAGAACCGGAACCAACAAAAGAAATCACACCGACATCAAAACCGGAGCCTACGCCAACCAAGAGGCCAAGCCCGGAACCGACGAAAAAAGTAAGTCCTGCTCCAACGAAAGAGGCGGAATTGTCTCCGACGCCGGAGCCTACACCAACCATAGACCCATTGCCGCTTGTCCATGCAGGATGGCAGAATGTGTTGGACATTACAATGGATCATTATATTGTATTTCCGGAATGCTTTGATGGTTCTGCAATAGAACAAGAAGATTCCGAACTTGCTTTTCTCTATACAAGCAGCGCCGATGAGAATGTGAAATTTTCTATTACCTATACTATTGGACAGACCTATGAAGAAGCTGCAGAAGAAATTTATGCACAAGGAGGCGTGATTGAAGGACCATCACTGGGAGAGAAGAGTTTTTCTTACATAATAGAGAAAGACGACATGGTTTTTTACGGATGGATAATGGAGGAACTCTACAAAAAGGAATTATTGGGGGAAGAGTACCAAGACAAAGAGACTCCGGGGACAATGAGGGTAGAGCTTTGCTATCCGATATTATTGCGCGAACAGTACGAGGCGGAAGAATTTCGCTATTATATCAAGCGGATAGAGTAAAAATTTGACTGCGTGGAGGTTTTGGCTATGTCAGATAAACTGGAACAAGTAATGAAAAAAATTCATATTTATGTTGCAAACTGTAAGGAAAGCTCATATTCCAGTGAAGATATTATTGTATCCAGGAAACGGCTGCTTGGTTTTTTAGAGGAGCTGAACTATGCAGTTTATGAGGTGATGGAAGAGTATGAGGCAACAACTGCGGCAAGAGAACGAGGACAGGCTGCGGCAGAGCGGATGGCAGTAGATATTAAGGATGATGCGATGAAACGTGCAGAAGAAATTTATGCCTCTTCTTTGCTTTATACACAGGACGCAATTGCGGATATGCAGAATGCGCTGGAATATACCTATCAGAAGACAAAGACAGAGTATGAATCGCTTCTTGCCAACTATGAAGATAAGATGCATTATCTGCAGGACAATTCACAGGAGATTACGTCTCAGCTGGAGTCTATGGCAGATTCTAAGATTTATCTGCATCTGATTGAGGAAATAAAAGAAAAAAATGAAAGGCGGAGCAAGGAAGAATCCGCATATCATCCGGCTCCTGCTTCCAAGAAGATAGGAAGTGTTGGTTCTGCAGATATTATAGAAACAGAGCAGGATGCTTATACGAGTAAACTAAGTGCTCCGATTGCCGTAGAAGTGCATGCTTCTCCGAAAGTCCCGGAAGGTTTTGGAAAAGGGAAAGGCAGAAAAAAAGGGAGAAAAGCAATCAGCGAAACATTAATCCAGTCTCAGGACTTGGATGCAGAATATTTTGCTTTTCAGGAGGAGCAGGAGCGCGCACTAGCAGAGCAGCTGAAAGAGGCAGCGGCGGCTGAGGAACAGGAAGAAACAGAAGAACAAAAATCTGCTTTATTTAAAGATGCCAGAAGGCTGTTTTCAGGAAAAAAGAAATAGAACCAGATGTCTCCGTTCCTATCAGCTGACGTCCGTACACCCAATATTCTTTTTTGCGTTTGCGAAGGTGGTTTTATGCAAATTTGTCCGGCAGGGAGCATAAAATAGTGCAAAGAAAAAGAAGGGGAAAACAGAAATGGCAGAGCAGATAGAAAATGCCATGACAGTTGACTGGTGGTGGGAGGAAGAAGAATATGGAGTGCCGCTTAGCAAGAGAAAGAAGAGGAACAATAGAGAAGAACAAGAATCTGGCCGGTTATGGCCAGACAGATATGACCGGCCAGATTCCCATTCGTGCAATGTGCTCTCTTCCCCAATAATAGGAGAGGACAAAGCTTAATTTACTTTTCTTCCTGCAGATTATTTCCGTCAATTCCAAGCAGAGCAATAAGATTCAAGGTGAGAACAGTACCCGGTTTCCGTTTCCCTGCTTCAATATACTGAAGCCAACGGCTGGAAATGGAAAGAGTTTCAGCAACCTGTTCTTGTGTCAGACCAAGCTGTTTGCGGGCGCGACGGACCTCTCTTGCAAATTTACATAGAATTGTCATAAAAAACCTCCTTTGCAGACATTACCATACTACGAAATTTGTCGAATGAAAACGAATTACGTAGTTCGTTGTGGAAAATCCATTTCTAACAGGGCAATCATCTGGAGAGCCAGAGTGGTACTTGGTATTCGGTGTCCTTCTTCGATATACTGAAACCAGCGGACAGAGATAGAAAGCTCCTCGGCGGCTTGTTCTTGAGTAAGCCCAAGCCTCTTTCGGGAACGACGGACTTCTTCCGCAAATCCATGAAAAATCAACATAGTAGACCTCCTTTCGTGAATATTAAGTCATAATATATACGACAAAATCGGAGCGAAAGGTACACTCCATGTTGTGGGATACGGAGTATGAAGGGAAAGTATTACATAAGAACTGAGAATTGGATATAGATAATGTTTTTTGTGAGAAAATAAAAAAGCAGACTCCAAAGAGTCTGCTGACTGAAAAGCACATAACAAAAAAGCCTTGGTTTCACTGATTTTCAGCAGAACCAAGGCTTTTATTTTTTCCTGCGGAAAAAGGGACTTGAACCCTCAAATAATGCCATAAAACAGGCTTATTTACTGCATTTATTTTATTTCGTGTTGTATTTCGTGTTGCATAGGTTTGAAAAGTGCTGATTTGCCTTATCGCTCATTTCCTTCTGGCGGTCGGACATGGAGTGGCGGTATACACTCTTTAGGACAGTGTCTGTGTTCCAGCCGCCGCGTTGCATGATGTAGACATCAGGGATGCCAAGAGCGTGCATTACACTGGCAGAATAGTGCCGGAGGTCGTGGAAGCGAAACCGGGGGATGCCATTCCGTGAAAGGGTGCGGTCCAGGGCATCCATGATAGAATTTGGTTTGTAGTTGGTGATATATCCTTTCTCACGGATCTTATCGGCGAGAAAGGGCGGTATTTCAATGTAGCGGTCACTGGAATATGTTTTAGGAGCCTTATCAATAAATTTCCCATCATAAGTCCGGACTTTGCTTTTGCTGACGTGGATGGTATTTCCGCTGAGGTCGTCAATTGTAAGCGCACATATTTCCCCTTCGCGCATGGTAGCAAACGCAGCGAGCATGACAGGGATTTCAAGTTCAGTGTCCTTTACAGCGGTTAGAAGCCGTTCAATGTCCTTGTCCGTAGGAAGATAAAGGTCAGGACGGACTTTCTGTGGGAGCGATACACGGAAGTAGTCGTCTGGCCGGTACATCTTAATGACGGAGGAAATAAACCCATAGCGGTTGCGTACAGTCTTTGATGCGAATTTTGCGGCTTGGTCGTTGACAAGTACCTGTATCTGCTCTTGGGTTATCTTATAGATGTCCAGTTTGCAGAATTCTGGGTATCCTTCTTCGATGAGTTTTTTCATATAACGGTAGCTGGTCATAGTGGATTCGGAAAAGACATTATCCTTTGATTTTATGAAATTCTCCATTGCTTCATAAAACTTAACAGCAGTCCTGCTTTTAGCCTTTTTTTTCAGTGCATATTCTGCACCCTGAAATTCGGATTCCTTTTTCGTGGAGGCGGTGAAGGATTCATAATGCCGCTTTCCTTTTTCGTCAGTATAGTCATAAACTAATGTGCGCCATTGACCTGACGGCAGTTTTTTTGCACTTGCCATAGTATCATCCTCCTAAAAATAAGTATAAAAATAACAGGTGGTCTATTGCCATCTGTCACCGGAAATGATACAATATAGTTGTTATTTGGTGCATCTTTCCGGATGTATCGCTCCGCCTCGGTGTTGCAGCACTGGGGCGGTTTTTTAGTCATAGGTTATTTGTTTGTTGACATTATTATAGTACAGGGTGTATGCTATATCTAGTTTGAGAGCCAGCCCCTGCAGGTATCATGAAACTGATGGTACTGATTGTATGCTGGCTTGTTTTTATATCGTATATAAGTGCGCTCCTTTCGTCTTTTATGAAAAATTTTGGATATGTTCAGCTTGTACAAAATGCATAATTGACAATTTGATTACATATGCTATAATATAAAATAAGTTAACTCGTGAAGGATAAGGCTGGGTTCCTGAATGGGAGTAGGCTGCAAAGCTTAGAAGTCCTTTGCCCCTGGGGTTAGCTTATTTTTATATTGTCTAGGATAATTTGAGGGTCTTTTTTAGTTCTTCAACTGTACGATTTTTTCGTACAGTGCCTCTCCTTTCTTTTTTGTTTTTAGAGTTTCAGCTACAATTTATCAACCACTTTCCCCATGCATTTTGAATTTCCAGTTGATGAAAGACCTATCTTTATAATAACTGCTCCTTTTTAGTATTAAATTCTTCTTGTGTTATGATTCCCTCATCTAAAAGCTCTTTATATTTTCTTATTTCTTCCACAGTATCTAGTGCTGAAGTATTTCTTGAATTTGAGGTAGTATCAGTTATAATAGCGAGTAAGGACAATACTCGTTGTGCATAACCTACGTATGTTTTATATAAAATACTATTAGATTTGACAGAACCAGTTGTTAGAAAGTTTATGTATATTTCGGGATAACATAGATTCCTCGTAACAATCTTAATTCTGTATTCATTTATTTCTTGTTTGGTTTTTTTGCTTCCGATATTACTTCCGATAATAGCGCCAGTTTTGCCCAATAATGCAGCGCCAACTAATGCAGCGCCAAAACTGCCTTTAGTAATAGCTTCGCCATTTTCTAATAATTCATAACTTACAATGTCATTATAGGAAAACACAAGAGTTGGCGAAAAATGAGGAGATTTCCAAAGTTTGTTATTTTCATCAAGATCTATGTACTTGTCAAATTTATTTGTTGAATGAAATATGCTAAGATTTTTAGCATTCAATTCATTTGCAGTTATTGCTTGTCTGATTCTATCTGCCGGAATATTTTTCCAACTAAGTGTTAAAAGGAAAGGGCCACATTTAGAAATGCAGTTTTTACAAACTGCTCCATCGCTAATTTTTTTGTCTCCTTCGTTTTGGTTGCAGATACAGCAAGTTTCTTTCTTTTTTCCAAACATAAAAGTTCCTTTCTCCATTAATTCTATCTGGTGCTTTAAGATGTCAGAGACTGTATAAATGTTTTTGAAAATGGATTTCTTGCTTTTTACTTTTTTGGTCGAATTTACTCTACCTTTCTTAGTAAAAGCAAGCATATCCATAATATACCACATCATATCAAAAAAATATAGGGTAATTTGTCAAATATACAGTTCCATTACTGCCAGATATGGCTCAAAGTAAATAATATAGTTATCTATTGTGGCGTAGCAGCCATATTTGCCTCTGTAGCGGTTCAGCGCTTCGGACAAAAATTCCTCTGTTACTTCCAGGAAATCTGCCATATCATGGAGGGAAGAGTAGCCATTCCTGTAGGCACTGACAATGCCCTGCAGACCTATCATTTTATTGTATGCCCATAGCCTTGCACGCTGCTCCTGTTTTTGTTCCTCTATGGAGCATTGCTCCAGAATATCCCCATAGGTTGTGTATCTGTGTCCAAGTTCTTCGGCAAGGATACAGGCTTTCTTTGTAGCAGGAATCCCCCTGCGGATTGCAATATGATTTCCTTTAATTCTTCCGTCATAGGCCTGCAGACACTTTTCTTTTACTGTAAGGCCTTTACTGGCGGCTTCTGTCAGCAAATCCGTGTAGTTCAAGTAATCACCCTTTCTTATGTAAAAAGTATCAGAAGTTTTCGTCGTCCATTATATCATCGTCATGCTGCCTCATTTCATCTGTAACTTCAATGTCTGTACGTTCATGGGCAGCATTAAGGAGAGGTTCACGTACTCTAGGGTAGACTTTTTTAAGAAGCATCATGTTGTCTATTGCTCTTTCCTGCCCTTCGTCGTTCAACTCTTTAAATAAGTTCATGGCAATATCAGAAGATGAATCTTCAAACATATTTTCTTTCCAACCCATTAAATAGGCAGGAGTTGTTTGAAGTGCTAAAGCCAACGGCTCTAATACGGTTGTTGGCATACTTTCTATATCACCATTTTCGTAACGGTAGATAGTTGCTCTCGATTTTCCGATCATAGTTGCCAAGTCGTCAACTGTAAGTTCTAATTCTAAACGTCTCTGCTTTAATTTGATTCCTATTTCCTTGTTATAACATCTGCTTTGGTTAGGAAGGTTCTTTTCCTCTATTAGATCAGATTTCAAAATTCCAAAGTAGTCGGCAAGCATTTGTACTTTGTCCATTCGTGGAAGTTTTAGACCTGTACACCAATTTGAAACAGTGGAAGAACTTAGGTTTAAATCCTGCATCAAATCCATTTGATTCTTGTTATTTTGTTCCATATAATATCTTAGATTTTTTGCAAAAATCCGTTTATATTCATCTTCAGCCATTATAGTACCTCCCTGTCTTATTTGTATATTACCACGAAAGCGAGATATATGCAACAAAAAGTTTTAGTTATCTCGCTTTATGGGTTGACAACTCGCTTAATGCGAGATATAATGCAGTTGTAAGAAGATATTGGTTCACGGAAAGGAAGGTGAAAGAATGGCAGAAATTCAGATTAGTTTGGAAGCGGCGAGAGTGAATGCAGAACTAACGCAGGCAGAGGTAGCAGATATTATGCATGTTGATAGGTCAACCATTCGTCGTTGGGAACGTGGTGATAAGATTCCGAATTATGATGAGACTAAAAATCTGGCTGCTGCATATGGAATTCCAATTGACAATATTTTTTTTGGAAAAAGAACTCGCATAAAGCGAGAAACAGTAACAAGTTAATACAAGAAAGGAGGATGGAAGGAACACAACAAAGCAACTTGTATAAACGTACACGAAAAGCTGTTCCAATATACAGTGGGAACATTTTTCCGAAAAGGGAGATAGGATTTCAAAAAGGAAGGAGGAGAAAGGATGACAGAAAAAACGATGAAATCAATTAAGAAGTCGTTGTGCTTTGAAAATAGTGGAGAAACACTTTCCGTAGAAATATCTTTAGAAAATGTTTCTCCAAATATAAGTATGGATACTATTATCCCTTTTTTGAACACACTCTTTGAACACATTAAGGAAAATTTAAATTTCGATTACGCCGGCGTTAAGTAATGTTTGGACAAGCTGCTTTACATCATTTGGATTTTTACTCAGTTCCTCAAGAAGTGTTTGATGTTGTTCTTCTGTACTTAAAGATTTGTCAGTTATAGCTCTCATCATCTTGGGATTGGTGAGAAACATAGCAAATAAGTTGGAAACCATTTCTTGTTTTGAGGAATCATCTTTTCCAAATATAGTCGGCACATAATTTGTAAAGAAACAGAGTTCTAAAAATTGATTATCTGGTTTGACAGGATTTTTTTCATAAAATTCAAACATACGTTTAAGCTGGCTTGATAATTTTTCCATTCCTGCTGGCTCTTGGGTATATTCAATGTGCCGCAGATGAGAAATATCAAATGGGATGGTAAAATCAACATGTTCACGGATTAGGATAGTTCCAGTTTTTATAGCATGGCGGATACCCAGCTCATAAAAAACATTTGGGTTGGGGTATGTAATATCTGCTATTACAAAGCGAGAATGCATTAATTTTGTAAAAATGTCATTGCTGATTGAGCTTGGATTCAATTCCTCGTCAGCACGGATTACTTCAAGTGTTGGGTTGGCTTTCAAAATGGCATTTTTAATGATGTAGTCGTATTTTTCGCGTAACTTTTCTTCGGTGATGGTAATGTTGCCGATTGTTTGTGTTCCGATTGGCATAATAACAAAACAGATGTTATTCATGAAAATTACCTCTTTTGCTCTTATTTCAGCATAGCAGTGCTGATAAGGGAATTATAACACGAAAAGAAAAGAAATTCTAGGAAAAATGAAAAAAGTGATATATCAATCTATAAACTGGAACATTGGTAATTAAATGGGAGGTGAAACGAGTATGGGTAAAAAAATTAGGAGTATCATTGAAAACTTACGCTCGTACTCCTCTAAAGTAATGACTGATTCTGATGTAGCCAGAAGAGTAAGGGATTGAATAAGCTTATCCATTCTAGATTCATGAGAGAGTTTCCGTTAATCGCTCTCATGCAGTAGCTTGTAATTCTTCGGAAGTATTTTTGTCAAGCATGGATGGTATCTCCCTTCTATGTACTTGGGTATGCTAGTACCCTGTAAGTACAGTATAAGGGAGAACATGAGAAAAGGAAAGTAGGATATTCTCTAAAAATTGACACTATCCTTGGAGAAAAAATTCAGATAGTTTTCGCAACCTTACAGTTGTACAACGCTATTGCTGACAATCGTCAGCCGGAGCTTTTTCCGTAGCACTGTACTTTTTCATGTACTCTTTGTACTGTGTTTGAGCAAGGACATTTATTGAGCAATGGCCTTTGAAATAGAGAGCACACGAGGGAACGCATGGAACAGCTTTCCCATTTGGCTTTTTAGAGTCTGATATGTCAATGGCGGACATATCGACACTCATGAATGGACACAAGGACATTTTTGTTTCCCCTTTCTTTTTACTTGACTTTATGTCTGTAAGAAGATTGTAACATGGAATGAAAAATTATTTGTACCAAATTTCTGCTTTACCCAATTTTGGTATTGGCAAGCTAATTACAGACAAAGAGTTGGTGACATAGAGGAGGATGAGGAAGTGGAAGAAAGATTTCTGTCATGGCAACAGTCAGGAATCAATCAGACATAGATTGGAGGGAGTGTAGTTTTATGCCAAAAGTGAAGCCAAGCGCCGCGGAGATAAGGCGGAGGGAGCTTTCCGCACGGATACAGTACCAGATGGTGCGGAGTGGGTACGACAACAGGAAGATGGCGGAAATGATGAACATATCAGAGAAGACATTTATTACAAAGAAGCTCCATGAGCCGGACGGATTCACAATATCGGAGATATGGAACATGGAAAAGGCATTTGGGTGTAAGCTCTCAGAGCCATTGGGAATGGAGGCAGGAGTATGAATGAAACGAGCAAGGCCACAGTGTTTACACTGCTGCACAACTACGAGGAGTATGGGGATGAGATATTCATACATAATGGCAGGATAGCGCTGATTGTCGCAGGGAAGAAAAGAGGCGCTGTCCTGACCGCGAATCAGAGGCAGCGCCAAAACAGAAACATAACTATACAATTACATACAGTATAAAGCATGGGGAAAGGAAAGTCAATGGCAAGGTGCAGGATATGCGGCTGCAGGTGCGACGCGTCGGACATGGTCAATGGGGTCTGCGACGACTGCAGGGAAGAACAACAGAGGGGATGGGGTATCCGTCCCCCATACATAGAAAGGGACACGCCGAACAAAAAACAGGGAACGTTGGCAGGCAACTACTGCTTGGCATGGGCAGGAAGGGGGCAGCAGGATGGAGCAGGCTGAGAACGCGATGGTCGCCGACTGGTGGTGGGGCGAGGCGGAGTACGGCGTGCCGCTGGAGGAGGCGTATGCCCAATCAGGAAGGGCGCTGCGCAGGGCAAGGGAAGCCTATATGGAAACGGAGATGGAAGGAGAAGGACATGACGCTGTATGAGATAGAGGAAGGGATACTTGGCTGCGTGGACACGGAGACCGGCGAGATTATAGATACGGAGAGGCTCGGTGCGCTGCAGATGGAGCGGGACAGGAAGGTCCAGAACGTAGCCCTGTGGGTGAAGTGCCTTGAGGCGGAAGCTGCAGCGTATAGGGCGGAGAAGGAATCCTTCGCGCGGAAACAGAAGGCGGCGGAGGGAAAGGCGGAAAGCCTCAGGGCGTTCCTCTCTTCGTACCTTGGCGGTACCCCATTCAGAAGCATGAGGGTCAGCATATCGTTCCGGAGGAGCGAGAGCGTCAGGGTGACGGACATCGGGAAGCTGCCAGACGGCTTCCTGCGCCATCCTGTACCGGAGGCGGACAAGGCGGCGATAAGGGACGCGCTGAAGGCAGGTGTGCCGGTCGAGGGTGCGGAACTTGCCATAAGCAGCAGCATACAGATCAGGTAAAGGCACATAGGAAGCTGGGCGGCTTCCGGAAAGGGGCGCGGATGCTCGGAAAGCTGATGCGGATACAGACAGAGGTCAAGGCACCAAAGAGCTTGCACAATTCATTTGGGAATTTCAATTACCGTAGCGCGGAGGCGATATGCGAGGCAGTGAAACCGTTCCTCATACGGGAGGGCTGCTCGCTGCTCCTTTCCGACGAAATCGTGGAGGTTGGTGGGAGGGTCTACGTCAGGGCGACGGCGACGCTCTACGACAACGAGACAGGGAAAAGCGTGTCCGTCTCCGCGATGGCGAGGGAGTGCGCTGAGAAGAAAGGGATGGACGAGAGCCAGATCACTGGCTCGGCATCCTCGTATGCCCGCAAGTACGCACTGAATGGGCTGCTGCTTCTGGACGACACGAAGGACGCGGACACCGACGAACAGAGGAGGCAGTCAGAAATGGGCAGTCGGGGGACGCAAGAGGACAAAAAGCAGGAGGATAAAAAGCAGGGGGCGCAGACCGGCAGGAAGCCTGCCGTCAGGATAACGCCCGCCCATGTGGAGGACATCCGGGAACGCTGCATCCGGGATGGGCTGCCGGAGGAGAAGGTGCTGTGGCTATACAAGGTAGGCAGGCTTGAGGACATGACAGAGGAAAAGTATGACAACGCCACCAGACACTGGGACGAGGTAAGGAGGTCATAGACATGGAGACGACAGGGAAGCTCGTATCCGCCGTGATGGACTTTATGGATGGGAAGCTGGCCGTCACATTCGAGGTGGATGCCAGATGTGCGGAGGAATGCAGGCGCATGGCAGGGAAGATAGCCGACAGCCTCGGGCTCTCCAAAGCAAGGGCAAAGAACATGCTCATATGCAGGTATGGGCAGCCGGAGCTGCTGCCGGACGGAACGCCGCTCGTCTACAAGACGAACGCACCGCCGGAGTACATGTGGGAGCTTGAGGTGCCGCACAGCATCCCCGCAAAGTTCTCTGAGGAGAATGGGCGTCAGGTGGTGTTCTACAGGCTCTACCGGGGTTCGCACACATACGACAGTAGGGAGATGTCGCTGCTGATAGAGGGGACGGTGTCAGAGGCGGAGGGGCTTGGGATAGAGACGCTCACGCCAGACGAGCTTGCGAGGATGGCGGCAGCTGGGGCGGCTTAAGATAGACACGCCAATTATCATCCACTACCGTTTCTACGAGGCGGACAGGAGGAGGGACAAGGGGAACATCTTCGCCTTTGCGGACAAGGTGTTTGAGGACGCGTTGCAGGCGTGCGGCGTGATAGACAACGACGGATGGGCGCAGGTTGAGAACTTCACTCACGAGTTCTATGTGGACAGCAAGAACCCGCGCATAGAGATAGACATCGAGGAAGTAGGGGGATAGTATGCATGGGCAGCTACATCAAAATAGACCGGAAGATACTGGAATGGGGATGGTACAAAGACGAGCATACGAAGAGCCTCTTCCTCCACTGCATCATCAAGGCAAACTGGAAGGAAGGGAGCTTCAGGGGAATCGTGGTGGACAGGGGCGAGTTCGTCACTTCCATCCCATCACTGCAGGAGGAGCTTTCCTTAACGCCAAACGAAGTGAGGACTGCCATAAAGCACCTGAAAAAGACAGGTGAAATCACGGTCAGGGCATACCCAAAGTTTTCAGTGTTCACAGTGGTCAACTACGACTTATACCAAAACGAGCAACCACAGCCAGACCACAGGCAAGTAACAGGCAATGCACAGCCAGATAACAGCCATATAACAGACAAGCCACATGCAGACAACGGACAGACCACAGGCAATGCACAGCCTGTTAACAGACAATTAACAGCAATAGAAGAAGGAAAAGAAAGAGAAGAAGGGAAGGAAGAAAAGAACGTCTTTAGTGGTGATGGTGGTGATAGCATATATAGGCGCGTGTGCGCGGAGGCAGAACGGCTGCTAGGGGACTACTGGGGGATGGAGCCAAGCAGGTCGGACACCGAAGGGGTAAGGAGCCGCATAGCCACAGTGAGGGATGGGAAGCCTGCAGTAGACATGGACAGGCTGGGGCTGCTTTGGTATGCCTTTGAATGCTCGGCAAACGCGAACGCGCGGAACTGGAACTACGTGCAGGGCGTGCTTGACCGGCTTGCGGCACGCGGGATACGGACGGCAGGAGAGGCATACAGGTACGACGCAGGGAGGGACATGGGGAATGTATGAGCAGCTGGACATATTCGCCTACCTGCAGGGGCAGGCGGAAGAGGGAAACCAGAAGGGAAGCAGTACAGCCACGCACCCCCTGCGCGTGGGCGACCGCATCGGCAGGCTCGTGCTTGGGGAAGTTGAGACAGGCAGGATAACAGAGGTCGTGCAGAACGGAAGGGATTTCTTCTACCGGACGGACAGGGGCTGCTTCACCGACAGCGACCGGACAGACTTCGCGCAGATGGAGAGGGAGGCGGAGGAAATCCGGAAGCGGCATAGGACAATCGAGATAGACGGCTTCGACAGGTTCCTCGCAGTGGAGTACCTGCCGGAAGGGCAGGTCAGGAAGCCCACCCATGCGATGGCAGGAATCTTCCGGGGCATGCTGTTCTGGAAAGAGGAATGCACGTTCCAGTTCTTGAAGCCGGTCAGGGACATAGAGAAGGCGTACCAGAAGAAAGTGCATGACATCATTCACCGGAACTGGGGCAGCAGGGGCGAGAGGGAATACACGGTGCTTACGGAGCCGATAAAGACAAACCGCCTGTACTGGTCCAGGCACGGCTTCTATGCGGACGCGAGGTACGTGGAAGTGAATGGGTGAAAGGCAGGATAAAGGATGAAAGCGGTGGTTAAGTATCCGGGGAGCAAATGGTCCCTGGCAGGATGGATCATAGGGCATTTTCCTGAGCACCACAGCTACCTCGAGCCGTTCTTCGGGAGTGGGGCTGTCCTGTTCAACAAGGGGAGGAGCCACATTG
>CAJTZB010000041.1 GCA_910583815.1 uncultured Lachnospiraceae bacterium | reverse complement strand
GCAGTACCTTAACCTGCTTTGCTACCTGGCTTCGTTTGAGTTTATCCAGCTTTGTTGCAATAATTACCGGTTCAAATCCTTGATAGACAATCCAATCATACATCGTTTTGTCATTTGCGGACGGTTCATGGCGAATATCAATCAGAAGAAAAATCCGTTTAAGCTGCTTAGAGCTCTTCAGATAGCGTTCTACCATTTTCCCCCATTTTTGTTTTAATTCCTGTGATACTTTAGCATAGCCATAGCCCGGTAAGTCCACAAAATAAAGCTGTTCTTCAATATTGTAAAAATTGATAGTCTGTGTCTTTCCTGGCTGGGAAGAAGTGCGCGCCAAAGATTTCCGGTTAATCAATGCGTTAATAAGCGAGGATTTCCCGACATTGGACTTTCCTGCGAATGCAAACTCCGGCAGCTTATTTTCCGGAAGCCGGCTCGTAATGCCACAGACTGTTTCCAAGGATGCCCTATTTACATTCATTACTCTTTTTTCTGCTCCTTTCCGCTCGTCTGCTTTAGTGCTTCATGCAGCACTTTGTCCATTTCGGAAACAAACACAAGCTGCAGCCCATCTAAAATTTCTAAAGAAATCTCCGCCGCATCGCTTTCATTATCCTGTGGTACAAGCACTTTCTTTATGCCCGCCTGCTTTGCTGCAAGTAACTTTTCCTTTAAACCTCCAATCGGAAGCACTCTGCCGCGAAGCGAAATTTCGCCGGTCATGGCAACAGTTTCATAAACCGGAATGCCGGATACCGCCGAATAAATCGCGGTCGCCATCGTGATACCGGCAGATGGGCCGTCCTTTGGCACTGCACCTTCCGGCACATGGACATGCAAGTCATGTTTTTCAAAATAATCAGCAGCGGCTTTTAATTCTTCGCTTCTGCTGCGTACAAAACTAAGTGCAATCTGTGCCGATTCTTTCATAACATCGCCAAGCTGTCCAGTCAGCACAAGGTTTCCCTTTCCCGGCATCGTATTCACTTCTATCTGAAGCGTATCGCCGCCTGCTTCTGTCCACGCAAGTCCACGCACAATGCCAACCTCTGCCTTCTCATTTGCCTTTTTATTTCGATATTTTCGTTTTCCAAGGCAATCAGAAAGATTTTTTTCAGTAATCTTTTTCTGAAACTCCTCTTCTTTTCCCTCTTGTCTTGCTGTAAGCAATTCCTTTGCAGTTTTCCGGCAGAGTTCTCCGATTTTCCGCTCCAGAGAACGCACGCCTGCTTCTCTTGTATAGCCGTTTATCAGCTCTTTCATTGCTCCGGAAGAGATTTTCAGCTGCTGCTTTGTCAGTCCATTCTTTTCCAATTGCTTGCCAAGCAGATGCTCTTTGGCAATATGCAGCTTTTCATTGTCTGTATAGCTGTTGACCTCTATAATTTCCATTCGGTCAAGCAAAGGCTTAGGAATTGTCTGCGTTGTATTAGCCGTACAAATAAACAGTACTTCTGACAAATCAACCGGAATTTCTATATAATGGTCCACAAAATGCTTATTCTGCTCTGTGTCAAGCACCTCCAGAAGCGCGGATGAAGTGTCTCCTTTATAGTCGCTGCTGACTTTATCAATTTCGTCCAACAGCATCAGAGGATTTTTTACTTTTGCAGCTTTCAGTCCCTGAATTAACCTGCCTGGCATCGCTCCAATATACGTACGCCTGTGTCCTCTGATTTCTGCCTCATCCCTGACACCTCCAAGGCAGATGCGGACATATTCTTTTTGCAGCGCGGCTGCAATAGAACGCGCAATTGATGTTTTTCCTGTACCGGGCGGTCCAACAAGACAAATTACCGGAGCCTGACCTTTGCTGTTCAGAACACGAACAGACAAAAATTCCAAGATACGCTCTTTGACCTTCTCCAGACCATAATGGTCTCTCTTTAAAATGCGCTCTGCACGGCGAATATCCAGATTATCTTTGGAAGCTTTGTCCCAAGGAAGAGAAAGAAGCGTATCAACATAAGCTCTTGCAACTACGCTCTCTGCCTGGCTTGCACTGACTGACTGAAAACGGTCGATTTCTTTCTTAATCTGTGCTTTGATTTCTTCATTAGCCGTCAGCTTGCCAAGGCGCTCCATAAACTCTTCTGCATCGCTTATGCTGTTGCCTTCTCCCAGCTCTTCTTTAATGACTTTAAGCTGTTCTCGCATAATATAATCTTTTTGATTTTTTTCGACTCTGCCTTTTACCTTGTCCTGCAGTTCCTTTTTGATACGCAGTATTTCAACTTCGCTCGTTAAAATAACAGCAATAGCTTCAAATCGATCCATAATATGCGTGGCTTCTAAAATTTTCTGTTTTGACGTAATCGTCATCGGAACGCTGACCGCCACCTGATTAATCAATGCATCTACAGAATCTACTGCCATCAGCTGCTTGACAATGTCCTTGCCAAGCTTGTCGTTTGCCCTAACATAGACCTCCAGAATATCTTTCATTGCACGCAGCATTGCACGCTGTTCGGATGCAGGCAAATCCTCTGCATTGACCTCTTCCGGCAAAACAATGTCTGCCAAAGGGTATGGCTCTGTTGAAGTAATCTCCTCCAAACGTCCGCGCCTGACCCCCATTGCAAGCACACGTACCAAATTGCCTGGCATTTTAATCATCTGTTTAATCTGGGAGATAGTTCCCATAGAGAACAGGTCTTCCTTCGCCGGATGCTCTACGGAAGCATCACGCTGGGTCACGACAAATACCTGCCGGTTCTCTTCCATAGCAGCACTGATTGCCTTTACGCTGGACTCCGTATGTATGTCAAAGTGAATCAGCATTCCCGGCAGCATCGTCAGTCCTTTGATGGCAATTACGGGCATATTGAAAAGCTCTTCACTCATTTCTCCGGTTCACTCCTTTTTTCTATTGTGAGCACGCCTGCATCGTTTTTCTATTCCGCCACAATGCCGTCCTCACGGAGCGTTCTTGTTTCATAGGACACGGTTTCTTATGAAACAAGAACAACGAACGACACGCATTGCGTGCCGTTCCTGCTTACATCTTATAGAAATCTGCATCACAAGACGCATCTGCGCACAAATCTACTGTGCCACTTTCTTGCTAGGCTATTTCATCATTTTTCTCTGCCATTCGTCTGCTGCTCCCATATTTTTTCTGGGAACCATCTGAGACAAGCAAGTTCGGCCGTTCCGTCCCTTCAGCAGCTTCTTTTGTTACAATACATTTTAAAATTGTTTCATCAGAAGGCACCTGATACATCGTATCAAGCAGCACTCCTTCTACAATAGAGCGAAGCCCTCTCGCACCGGTTTTATATTCCAAAGCCCTCTTTGCAAGTACACGCAGTGCGTCTTCGTCAAACTCCAGCTCAACTCCGTCCAATGCGAACAGTTTTTGATACTGTTTCACCAAAGCATTTTTGGGCTCCTTTAAAATGCTGACAAGTGCGTCCTCGTCTAACATATCAAGTGCCACATGCACCGGTGTACGCCCAATAAACTCCGGTATCAGCCCGAATTTCACCAAATCCTGCGGCATCACCTGACGGAACAGTTCACCAATATTCTTTTTGTCTGCTTCATAAAGCTCTGCCTGAAAGCCGATGGCCCTCTGCCCGATTCTGCTCTCTACGATTTTTTCAAGGCCATCAAAAGCACCTCCGCAGATAAACAGAATATTAGTTGTATCAATCTGAATAAAGTCCTGATGCGGATGCTTTCTGCCACCCTGCGGCGGTACGGCTGCAACCGTTCCTTCCAGAATCTTTAATAGTGCCTGCTGTACGCCTTCTCCGGAAACATCACGAGTAATGGATGTGTTTTCAGACTTTCTTGTAATTTTGTCAATTTCATCAATATAGATAATACCATATTCTGCCCGCTCAATTTCATAATCCGCAGCCTGAATAATCTTTAACAGGATATTTTCTACATCCTCACCGACATAACCTGCCTCTGTAAGCGCTGTGGCATCCGCAATGGCAAACGGAACATTTAAAAGCCTTGCAAGCGTCTGCGCCAGATAGGTCTTTCCGGAACCGGTAGGGCCAAGCATTAAAATATTGCTCTTCTGCAGCTCCACATCTGAGCTTGCTACAGAAAGCACTCGCTTATAGTGGTTGTATACAGCGACTGCCAAAACTTTTTTGGCCTCGTCCTGACCAATGACATATTGATCCAGAAACTCTTTGATTTCCTTTGGCTTAAGCAGGTTGATACCCTTGCCATCCGCATAGTCCGCGCCGGTAACTTCTAATTCTTCTTCATCCATGATTTCTGCGCAGGTCGTTACGCATTCATTGCAAATATATACATTGTCCTTGCCCGCAAACAGATGTACCTGTCCCTGCCGTTTGCCACAGAAGGAGCAACAAAGCGCATTTTTGTCCTCTGATTTCACAGATATTACCCCCAACTATTATCTTTGAGTAATGACTGAATCCACCAAACCGTATGCAACTGCTTCTTCTGCCGTCATATAGTTGTCGCGCTCGGTGTCTACTTCAATTACTTCAATCGGCTTGCCGGTATTGGCAGCCAGAATCTCATTTAATTTTCTCTTTGTCTTTAAAATGTTGTCTGCAACAATCTTGATGTCGGTTGCCTGCCCTTTCGCACCACCGGAAGGCTGATGAATCATAACTTCGGCGTTTGGAAGAATCAGGCGCTTGCCCTTCGTACCTCCTGCAAGCAGGAAAGCTCCCATGCTGGCTGCCATGCCGATGCAGATAGTGGAAACATCACACTTAATGAACTGCATTGTGTCATAGATTGCCATACCCGCGGTAACAGAACCGCCCGGGCTGTTGATATAGAGGTTGATGTCCTTTTTCGGATCCTCCGCTTCAAGAAACAAAAGCTGGGCAACAACCAAGCTTGCTGTCACGTCATTTACTTCTTCTCCAAGGAAAATAATTCTGTCCTTTAACAGACGGGAATAAATATCATAAGAACGTTCTCCCTTGCTTGTCTGCTCTATTACATAAGGTACTAAACTCATACTGACCTCCATGCCTTCTGTCTTATTTTTCTACTGCTGCATCCGTTACAAGGTCAATTGCTTTCTGGACAGCAATATCCTGAAGCATCATTTCCCTCTCCTCTTCGCCAACCAGTTCCTTTAACTTGTCAAGCTCCATCTGGTACATCTGCGCCATATTTTCCATTTCCTTGCCAAGCTCTTCTTCGGTTGCTGCAATATTCTCCGCTTTGACAACAGCCTCCAACACAAGCCTGCTCTGGATTCTCTTTAATGCCTGCGGTTTTAAGTTTTCCATAAAACTATTTGCGTTCATGCCGGTAAACTTAAAGTACTGATCAAGAGAAAGTCCCTGAGACTGGATTCTCTGCGCAAATTCTTCTGCCATCTGGCGTACTGTGTTATCAATCATTGGCTGAGGAATTTCCATTTTCGCATTTTCCACAATCTTTGCAATAACAGCATCTTCCTTTTCGGACTTGGCAGCTTTTTCCTTGTTCGCTGTAAGTGTTGCCTTAACATCTGCTTTGTATTCATCCAATGTATCAAATTCGGAAACATCCTGTGCAAAGTCATCATCCAGCTCTGGCAGTTCCTTGACTTTGATTTCGTTAATCTTTACTTTGAACATTGCAGGCTTTCCTGCCAGCTCGGCTGCATGGTACTCGGTCGGGAACGTCACATGAACCTCTGTCTCATCACCAATATTCTTGCCAATCAGCTGCTCTTCAAAAGTATCAATAAAGGAATGGGAGCCGATTTCCAGGCTGTGTCCTTCTGCCTTGCCGCCTTCAAACGGAACACCGTCACAGAAGCCTTCGTAGTCAATCACCGCAATATCGCCGTTTTCTACCGCTCTGCCGTCAATCGTCACCATACGAGAATTCTGCTCGCGAACCTTATCCAGTTCTGCTGTAATTTCCTCTTCCGTTACTTCGATTTCCTTCTTCTCTACCTCAATGCCTTTGTACTCGCCAAGCTCAACTTCCGGCTTTACGGCTACCTCTGCCGTAAAAATAAAAGGCTGACCTTTTTCAATCTGCACTACATCAATTTCCGGTCTGGAAACAATATCAAGTCCGCTTTCCTTGGCTGCTTTTTCGTATGCCTCCGGCATTACCTCATTTGCTGCATCTTCATAAAATACGCCTGCGCCATACATCTTTTCAATAATGTTTCTTGGAGCTTTTCCTTTACGGAAGCCCTGTACACTGATTTTATTCTTATTTTTCTGATAAGCTTTCTCCAATGCTGCTTCAAACTCTTCTGCACTTACTTCAATTGTAAGTTTTGCCATGTTCTTTTCGAGATTCTCTACCTTACAGCTCATGTAACGTTTCCTCCTTATATCTGCCGTATCCTAAAGCTTTCGTTTCTTCGGATACTACTCCACAATACTTCACAGTATATCACGCTTTTCACAAAATTTCCACAATTATTTTTAGTCCTGCATGCCAATCACGCACAATTGACAACCTGTGGCTTTATTTCGCCACATCTGATATATGCCCTGCCGCTATAAGCGCTTCTATAATACCATCTACAGCCTGCACACAAAGCTCTTCACTCTTTGCTTCCGCCATTACACGCAGAACCGGTTCTGTGCCGCTTTCCCTAAGCAGCACCCTTCCCTCGCTGCCAAGCAGCTCTTCCGCTGCTTTCACTGCCTGCTGCACTGCCATATCCTCTCTTGCTTCCTTTTTATTCTTTACACGGACATTCTTCAGGAGCTGCGGGTAAGTCTCCATCCCTTTCACAAGCTCAGAAAGCGGCTGCTTCTTTTCCAGAATAACTTCCATAATCTTTAAAGAAGTGAGAACTCCGTCCCCGGTCATTGCATGTTTGCTGAAGATAATGTGTCCTGAATTTTCTCCGCCAAGCGAGTGATGGTTTGCCATCATATTCTCAAACACATATTTGTCCCCGACTGCCGTCTGTTCATAGGAAATGCCTTCCTGCTCCAACGCCTTATAAAGACCCATATTGGACATTACAGTTGTTACGACCGTGTTGTTGTTCAGCTCTCCGCGTTCTTTCATGTAGATGCTGCAAAGATAGAGTATTTTGTCACCATCTATCACATTCCCATTTTCATCTACTGCAAGACAGCGGTCTGCATCCCCATCGTAGGCAAATCCGACCTGAAGCCCATTCTGTTTTACAAATTCCTTCAGCTGCTCGATATGCGTAGAGCCACAGTCCATATTGATATTTAAGCCGTTTGGCTCACTGCCCATAACATAGGTTTTAGCACCAAGTGCATCAAAGACACCTTTTGCGACGGTCGTTGCAGATCCATTCGCAAGGTCAAGCCCGACCTTCATATCTTGGAAAGAACGTGTTGCAAGCGAAATCAGATAACCAATATAGCGATGCCTTCCCATTGCATAATCTACCGTTCTTCCGATATTTTCTTTCTTTGCAAGCGGAATCTCCGGCATCTCGCCGTCCAAATATGCCTCAATCTGTGCTTCTACATCTGCCTCCAGTTTATAACCGCCACCGTTAATTACCTTAATGCCATTGTCATAAAACGGATTATGGCTGGCAGTAATCATAATACCGCAGTCAAACCCCTCACTTTTTACTACATAAGAAACACTAGGTGTTGTTGTTACATGAAGCAGATAGACATCTGCACCGCTTGCTGTCAGTCCCGCTACAAGCGAATACTCAAACATATAACTGGAACGCCTTGTATCCTTTCCGATTACAACCTTTGGCCTGTGGTTTTTTCCATAATAGTATCCAAGAAAACGTCCTACCTTATAAGCATGTTCTACTGTCAAATCCTCATTTGCTTCTCCACGGAAGCCATCTGTTCCAAAATACTTACCCATTTCTGTTCCCTTTTCCTTTTCTTAATATATAATATGATACTAGCGTCAGTGTACAGATGCTAGCCTATTTTATGATATTTCTCTCCTCGCCGGAAATTGCTTTCCACACGGTTTTTTCCTTCTCTCTTTGCCTGAGAAAGCATAGTATCCGCACTTTTATAAAGCCTGAGGAAAGAAGAATCCTCTCCTGCCCTTTCTGCTCCTATGCCAATGCTGGCTGTAAGTGCCATGCCCCATGCCGCATGTGGAAGCTGCAGTCTCTCTACATTTGTCCGAATGGATTCTGCCAATTCTAACAATTCCTGCTTTGGCATTCCTCCTGCAAAAACAAAAAAGTTCCCTCCGTCTACACGCGCCGTCACTGCCTTTCCACGCACCGTCCTCCTAATAGAATCCGCAACATGGCGAACATAGACGTCACCCTCTACATGCCCAAATCTTTCGTTATATTGACGGAAATCATCAATATTGATTAACATTATGGCAACCAGTTCTCCATTTTTCACACATCTGTCCCAAAGAGGCTGTACTGCACGTTCTAATCCTTTTCGGTTTAGCAGCCCGGTGAGGAAGTCTTTTTCTGCCTCCGCCATCAAAGCTCTTGGCTCTTGTAAAACAGACAACGCCCTGCATTTTGTCTGATAGCATTCCCTAGAAAGAAGAAATGCAAACAAAAAGACAAACAGAACAACCATAAATGAGCCAATACTGACCTCTCCAGCAGCAGCTACCACAAAAAGCAGCCCTAAAAGCTCCAACACACATAACACTGCATATTGGCTGAGCGATGTATGAAGCACATAGGCTCCGACAAGCACCGCTGCATAAAAGAGCAGCAATTCTCCACTCTGTTTATACTGAATCCTGGCAAGGCAGATCAGATATGTCATAAGAAGTATAGTATAGGCACTGCTCACTATACTAAAATACCGTTTTGCTTTCTGTTTCATCACATGAAACAGGAAACAGGCAGACGCTACTGCAAATACTGCAAAAAATACGGCCGGAATCACAAATGGCTTGAATTCTTCTGCAGACAGTCCAAATAAAAGCAAAAACAGCACCATAGGCGTGCTAAGAGCAAAAAGAAGCGCGCTGTAAAAACAGCGCTGCATATTTCCGGCAGAAACAGCCGCCCGGAGCATTCTTTCTTTTTTTGTTTTTGCTTTGACAGCACTCATGGTCTGTTTCCTTTTCCTAGTATTGATATACGGATACTATCTCCACACTGCAGTGAATATGCGCTAAACTATCTCTTATTTCTTAGTTTATTGAAGGTATTATAGCATGATTTAACTTTTTATACAAGCGGAAATCTCCTTATAAAGCAACAACATAAAGGCTGGCGTTAATGTATCTGCCAAGAGATACAAAGAACATGCTGCAATGTCATAAACCCTCTCCTCTTCACATACGCTGTAACTAACAAGATGAGGGAGGGCGGTCTTTGCCGCAGTACTGCCATGCTTTCTGTTTTGGAACACATCAACGCATTTTTATGGGGCGGCCCGGTTCTTTTATTTCTTTTGTTTGTTCATCTGTATTTTACCCTCCACACAAGGTTTATCCAGCGAAAGCTGCCACACGCCTTAAAACTCTCGCTCCGTAAAGAAAGCGGTGCAGGCGATATGAGCCGCTTTGCCTCTCTTGCAACTTTGCTTGCTGCAACACTTGGCACTGGAAATATTGTCGGTGTCTCAACAGCCATTGCCTATGGCGGTCCCGGCGCGGTGTTCTGGTGCTGGATTACCGGAGTCCTTGGCATGGCAACCTCCTATGCCGAATGCTACCTTGGCATCCATTTCCGTAAAAAACAGCCAAACGGCTCGTATCTGGGCGGCCCTATGTATGTCTGGGAAGATGGGCTGCACCGCAAAGGCATGGCAAGGCTGTTCTGCTATTTTACGCTTGCTGCTTCCTTTGGAGTCGGTTGCTCTACACAGGCACGCGCTGTCACCGAAGCTACAACCTCCCTTTGGGACTTGCCACTTTTTCCGGTTGGGCTTCTTTGTGCCGGCATTGTCGGGCTGGTTCTGCTTGGCGGAGCAAAATCCATCGGAAATATCTGCAGCCTTCTCGTGCCTTGCATGGGCGTTTTCTATCTTGCTGCTTGCGGCGTCCTTCTTGTCATCAATTGGGATTTCTTATGGGATGCCCTTGTACTCATTATAAAATCTGCATTCTCCTTCCGTTCTGTTACTGGTGGAATTTTAGGAAGCTCCTTCCTGCTTGCCGCACGCTACGGCATCGCACGCGGCCTGTTTACCAATGAAGCCGGCCTTGGTTCTGCACCGATTGCCGCCGCCAGTTCCGCCGTCAGCAAGCCGGAAACGCAGTCTCTTGTTATGATGAGTGCAACATTCTGGGACACGGTTGTTATGTGCGGCATTACCGGGCTTGTAATTGTCAGTACCTACTTAAAACAGCCTTCTCTCTTTTTGGGACGCACCGCAGGAGACTACACCGCAGCTGCCTTTTCTACATTGCCGTTTGCCGGAGACACCCTGCTTGGCATCGCTATTATCGCTTTCGCTATCGCAACACTGATTGGCTGGTCCTTTTTTGGCGAAAAAGCGGCAGAGTATCTGTTCGGATCATCCGGAACAGTTACCTACCGCCTCTGCTACATATTTATGATTTTTGTTGGTTCTCAGCTCTCTCTGCGCCTTGTCTGGGAACTATGCGATTTCTTAAATGCACTGATGGCAATCCCAAATTTACTGAGCCTTCTGCTGATGCGGAAGCTTGTGAAAACTTAAAGTTCCAAATTATTCTCTTTTCCGCAACTCCATAGAAAGAACATTTTTTTCCACAATCAAACATACAAAACCTATAAAACAGAATTCTCAAACCAAAATAACCTAAGGGGCTGTCGCACTGATTAGTACGCAGCTCCTTTTTTGTTTTACAGGATTAGGCGTTTGCAAAACTTAGATATTTTATAAATTTTAAGTAAAGTTCCATTGCGTGCTGTGATTTATCTGAATTTGACATGAGTCTTAAAAAAATTTTTCCTATTCCGCAACCTAAGGATATGGTTTTCGGTATATTAGGGTGAAAGGCCTTGAAGTCAAAGAAAGGAGGAACATATGACAGATGAACAAATTGTAGATCTGTTTTTTCAGCGTTCGGAAAAGGCAATTTCTGAAACAGAAACGGCCTATGGGCGATATTTTCATTACATCGCATACGGAATCCTTCGTGATGAGGAAGATGCAAAGGAAATTGTAAATGACGCTTATTTAAAAGCCTGGAATTCCATTCCGCCGGAAAGACCAAATCCTCTGAAGGGGTTTCTTGGCATATCACTCGCCAGCTTGCCATCAACCGTCTGGAACGGAACACTGCCAAAAAGCGAGGCGGATGCCAATATAGTGCATTGCTTGATGAGCTGGAAGAATGTGTTTCTGACAGCAAAAGTTCAGATTTTACAGAACAAGTAGCATTAGAATGTGCATTAAACCAGTTCCTGCGAGAACTCCCATCTGAAAGCAGGCACGTGTTTATCAGACGATATTGGTATATGAATTCCATTTCTGAAATTGCCAGGGGCTTATCTATCGGCGAAAGCAAGGTAAAATCCATGCTGATGCGCCTGCGAAAACGGTTAAAAAAATATCTGATACAGGAGGGATTTGAGCAATGAAAGCAAAAAATATTTTAGATGCAATGAATGGAGTAGATTTTGATATGATTGAAGACGCAGAAAAAAAACATAAAAAAAATAGGAACCTTGTTTGGGTGAAATGGGCAGCTGCTGCCGCTGCCTGCCTGTGTCTGGTAATATATGGAAGGGCTATGATGCGGCAGCCTCATTCCAATATACCAAATCCTCATTATGTTCAGGTAGCCAATCCCATGATGGAAGTAAATTCTATTGAAGAAATGGAAGAATATTTGGATTTTTCTGTTCCATGTCTTGATAAAGAAGTTGCATCCTATATTGTTATGGTCATTAATGGCTACCCAGAAAGCGGCAGAATCCGCTATGCAGATGGTTCCAACTTTAATATAAAATACGGCAGCGGTGACATCAGCGGCATTTACGGTGGCTCTTTAGAAAAGACGGAAAAAACAAATAATGTCCTTGTCTCTTATTATGTTTATGAGAATACCCATTATGCCATTTGGGAAAAGAACGGCTTCACCCACAGCCTCACCGGCGGAGAAAATTTAGAAGCAGAAGTTGCAACATTGACCCATTGACCTTCTATAAAAATACTCTGTCAGTTTTAAGCAGCCAAGAACTGTAGCGTCGGTGTACAGATGCTGTCAATAGGCGGCTGTCTCAAAAAAAACAGCCGCCTGCACATTAGGAAAACAACGATTTAAATGATGCTTGCTTGGTACTGCACTCCTCTCGCAACGTTTGCTGCCGCTTCGCTCCCTGCAAGTATTTCAATCAATGTCAGGGAAAAATCAATTGCTGTGCCAAGTCCCTTGGATGTAATAAACTGTCCATCATGCACAACATTTTTATTGACTATCTCTGCTCCGGTCAGCTGCTCTTCAAAACCCGGATAGCAGATTGCCTGCTTTCCGGAAAGCAGCCCATTGCTGCCGAAGACGGACGGAGCCGCACAGATAGCAGCTAAATACTTTCCGTCCTTCTCATATTTTTTCAGTACCTTCTGAAGTCCTTCATGCTCTTTTAGATGTGTTGTTCCCGGCATTCCGCCCGGCAGCACAAGCATATCGCCGTCCGCATAATCCGATGCTCCAAACATCTCATCTGTACGGATTCCTATGTTATGAGAACTTACAATTTCCTCCCTTTCCATAACAGAAACTGTTGTTACAGCAACACCGGCGCGGCGCAGCAGGTCAACAACCGTCAGAGCCTCTACTTCTTCTGTTCCGTCCGCCATAAAAACGTATACTTTGCTCATCTTAATCTCCATTCTGAAAACGTTTATATTTGAGAAACCACATAAAAATCAGCCATCCGACTGATTTTTCACACCAGCCCTCACAATTACGAATAATATTTAAATTTATCAACCAATCCTTTGAGCAGATCTGCCTGTGCCGACAGCTCCTGCGACGATGCCGCGCTCTCCTCGGAGGTGGCAGAATTGGAATCCACGACCTCGGCAATCTGATTGATACCCTCTGTAATCTGCCCTACGGCATTTGCCTGATCTTTAGAAGCCAATGCAATTTCATCAATTGCTCCGCCTACTGTTTTCGCATTATCAACCACAAGCAATAATGACTCTGCCGTAGAATTTGCCAATCTGGTTCCGTCTTCCACTGCCTGAATTGTATTCTGAATCAGCTGTTTTGTATTTTTTGCCGCTTCACTGCTCTGCTGGGAAAGCGTGCCGACCTGCGTAGCAACTACCGCAAAGCCTCTTCCGGCATCGCCTGCCCTTGCCGCCTCAATGGATGCGTTCAGCGCCAGAAGATTGGTCTGGGATGCAATATTTTCAATACTGCTGATAATCTCTGCTATCTTATCAGAAGCTTCTCTAATCCTTTCCATAGCTTCCACACTCTGTTTCATCTGCACATTGCTCTCTGTCACCTGATGATTCATTTCAGACACAACCTGTCTGGCCTTTTCTGCATTCTCGGCATTGATATGGATTTTTTCTGAAACATCTGTCATTGTTGCTGTCAGCTCTTCAATTGCACTTGCCTGATCTGTCGCGCCCTCTGCCAAAAGCTGGGATGCGCCAGCCAAATCTGTCGCTCCCTTTCTGACACTTTCCGCATTGGTATCAATCTCTCTCATTGCTCCGCTGAGCGAAGCAACAATGCCCCGGAAGGACAGGCTGATCTGTGCAAAGTCTCCCTTATAATCTTCGTCTACATTAATCGTAAAATTACCGTCTGCCAGTTCCGCCAGATCACTGCTGATACCGGAAATAATCTTATTTAAATCATTGATCGTCTCAGACATACAATTAAGTAAAGTTGCTGTTTCATCATTTTCCGTAGGCTCCGGCACTTCTGAATGAATATCCCCTTCTGCTAAAAGTTTGAGCCTGTCTACCGACTTAATCAGCGGCTCCGCTACCGCCTTTCCCAACTTAATGCCATTCCTAATACCAAATAACGTAAACATAATTACAAAGATAATGGTAAACGCCAGCGCAATATAAAATTTCCCTAAGAATTCATTTCTGACTGCCGCTATTCCAATACTCCATCCATTCGTCCCAGGTACCGGAGAATAAGCAACCACTTTTGTTTTGCCATTATAGCTGTAAGTGCCAGTCCCATCTTCTCCTGCAATCATTTTTTTACAGATATTGCTGTATTTTTTAAGCCGAGGGTTCGTATCGCCCAAAGCAATACTGTCCTCCACGCCAACAAGCTCAGAATTTATGTCTGCAATTGTAATTCCCTTATTGTCAAGCATAAAAGCTGTTCCGCCGTCCCCAACCTGTATAGAGCGCATAATATCATTCAAAAATTCGCCATTCGGAACATAGCTGACAACTCCCACCGGCTTCGTCCCGGGAATGCCGTTCTCCCACAGAGGCGCCGCCACCACATATGATACTTTTTTCGTCACATTACTGTATGCCGGCGTTGAAATATATGTATTCCCCTTCATACCTTCCTTAAAATAATCTCTGTCAGAAAAGTCTTGTCCTGTAATAATATCAATCCCATTACTGTCAAGAAGATATGCGCCGTCCATATTATGGTCCTTGACCCTCTGCTGCAAAATAGCCGCCTTTTCCTCCACAGACCTCTCAGGATCAGCAAGCCTGGCAATGCTTCCTGTTTCATAAGCGATTGCAACAAACTCTTTCAGCGAAGCAGAAACATAATTTGCTGCCACCGAAGATGTGTCATTGATTGTCTCTGACACTGCACTAATGGAAGAGATATAGCTCAAAACCGAAGTAACTACACCTAATACAATGCAGCAAAGCATAATAATCTGTCCAAAGCGCTTTGAAATCTTTTTCTCAATACCAACAAAACACTCTTCGTCTTTCCCTTTTTCCCTTCTTAAAAACTTTTTCACACTATCTTCCTTTCTTTTTTACACGAAACATACCTTCCCATTTGTATGCTGGATTAATAAGTCAGATAAACAAGCGAAAACCGAATCAGTAAAAATAGTGGGATGCCAACAGAAAACAGTTTAGTAATTATGCTATACATTCATCTAAATTATTAGTGATTAGCAGTTACTTTTATATTATATCACAATCAATAAGAATACAGCAACTAACAGGGTAAACTTTATAAAATTTATATGCCTTCACTTGATAATGGCTGAAATCGACTCTGCGGTTTTGGGAATAGGATGCCCAACAGTGCGGTTTTCTATAAGGCAAGAAAAGACCTCCTATGATTCTTCATTTTCTCATAGAAGGCCTTTTAAAATCTAATAACTTTTTGTCTAATCAATCTGAAATCTTGCTGCTATATATCCTTTCTGATAAGAGTCATCGCATTCAACTAATACATCTTTCACAATTCGATAAATCCCTTTTACCATCTTAGGACAACCAGCAACAGATATTACTATCTCGGAGCTGCAGCTTGGTTTAACACAATATGCAATATCCTCCCATGCTTGTAACTCATAGAATGAATACCACTTATCGCCAATCAAGGTTTCTATAGCATAATAGTTTCCATAAACTATTTCTTCCTTTCTGTCATTATAAACAGACAAGACAAAAGTATGTATATCATCTTTATTATCTCTGTCTACAAGCCAAAACAAAACATCAGAAATAAATTCTCTTTCGGAAGACTTTGTTTCCTCAGGGTCTATGCCGCTTATCCCTTTACTTAATGCAAAAAAAAGAAACAACGATAATAAAATCCCAAGCAATAATATTATAATTTTTTTTCTCATGGATTAGAAATCACCCAGTCTGGATTTTCAATTTTTACATAATAAAAATTTCCGTGAAAAGCATATACCACACCATCCACTACTGCCCTTCCTATATGATATCCCAATATCATTTTATGCTCTGCATAGCCTACTCTTCTTTGTCCCACCTCAATAAATTTCTGTAAAATTTTACCTTCTTCCCATTCTATTTAATTTATGGAATACAGCACTTTTTTCAGATAGCATACCAAGGAGAAGGGATTTTCTTCTATTATACTATATATTTTATTTTATAGCAATGCTTGGTACAAGATTAAAATGAACATGCCTTCTATTTTTGGTATTAGAAAGAGTCTTTCCATTCTTTGATCAAAAGAAAATGGAAAGACTCAATACAGGCATTATCATAGCGCATTCTAATCTAACTCTTTTAGTCCTGTATACAGTTCATAATACCTGCCTCCAAGCGCGAGCAGTTCATCATGTGTGCCTCGTTCTATAATTTCACCTTGTTCCAGCACCATAATTGCATTTGCATTGCGTACTGTGGAAAGGCGGTGCGCAATAACAAATGTCGTACGGTTTTTCATCAGACGGTCCATGCCGTGCTCAATATGGCGTTCTGTCCTTGTGTCAACGGAGCTGGTTGCTTCATCAAGGACAAGAATCGGAGCTTTGGATATGGCGGCACGCGCAATGTTTAAGAGCTGGCGCTGACCCTGGCTTAAGTTTGCTCCGTCCCCTTCAAGCATCGTATCATAGCCGTTTTCCAGACGCATAATAAAGGAATGTGCACTTGCTACTTTTGCGGCTGCCTCCACCTCTTCATCCGTCGCATCCAACCTGCCATAGCGGATATTTTCCCGCACAGTTCCGGTAAACAGATGAGTATCCTGCAGCACCATCGCAATATTCTGACGCAGTGTATCGCGCTTTATATCACGGATATTGATGCCGTCAATGGTAATCTCACCATCCTGAATATCATAAAAGCGGTTTAACAAATTTGTAATTGTTGTCTTTCCGGCACCGGTCGAACCAAC
>CAJTZB010000040.1:11392-16731 GCA_910583815.1 uncultured Lachnospiraceae bacterium | reverse complement strand
ATACCGTCTAACTTCATCAGTTCTGCATGTGTACCATACTCCGCCTTTCTGCCCTCTTCTAAAACTAAAATATGGTCCGCATTTTGAATCGTAGAAATACGGTGTGCAATCAGAATGGTTGTCTTATCCTTCCGATTCTGTTTTAGATTGTGCAGAATCTGTTCTTCTGTATCAGTATCAACCGCAGAAAGCGAGTCATCCAAAATCAGAATCGGCGCATCCTTCATCAGCGCACGCGCAATGGAACTTCTCTGCTTCTGTCCGCCGGAAATTGTAACGCCTCGTTCACCAACCATTGTCGAATACTGCTTTGGAAATTCCATAATATTGTCATGGATGCAGGCTGCCTTTGCCGCCTCCTGCACATCAGGAAGGTCGTTATACATCTTGTCTGCAACGCTCTCCCTCGCCATCAGCTCTTTTTCCATCATGGCTTCCATACTTTCCCTGCGGTTTAAAATCAGCTTCTTATTTAATTTATTATTTTTCGGAAGCTCTCTGTAAGTACGCTTTCCGAACGCAATATTTGTCTGCAGCGTATCAGAAAACAAGAAATTGTCCTGTGGGACATATGCAATCTGCTCCCTGAGCACATGGAGCGGAATTTCGTTAATGTCTCGCCCATCAAAAGAAATCATGCCGTCTTCTACATTATATAAATGCAGCAAAAGATTCGCAAACGTCGTCTTTCCGCTTCCGGTCCGCCCAAGGATTGCAAGCGTCTCCCCTCTTTTGATTTCCACATCAATATCTGAAAGTGCCGCCGGAAGAGCTTCTTTATAATGGAAATCCAGATTTTTAACAGAAATTTCTCCAAAAAGCTTCTGAATGTTTTTATCTGTTTTTTCTGTGTCCTTGATTTCCGGCACTTCTTCCAAGATACTCTGTACACGCTTCATAGACGCCGCACCCTGCGAAAAATAAGTGATACTTTCGCCTGTCGCAAGCATCGGCCACACCAACATCCCTATATACTGGTTGAACGCCACAAACTCTCCGGTTGTAATCTGCTTATTGACGACAAGATAGCCTCCATACAGCAGGGTAATCACACTTGACGTACCAATCAGAATATCAAGCAGCGGCATAACAAACGCCTGCAGCCGGACAAGCCGCATATTTTTGTCTTTATTGTTCTTATTTGCTTTTGCAAATGACTTCAGCTCCTGCCGTTCCTGTACAAATGCTTTAATCACACGGATTCCGGAAATACTCTCCTGTACCTCATCGGTCATTTCCGAAAATGCCTTCTGTTTTTCGTCATAGCGCCGTTCAATTGCATTTCCGTAGTAGATTCCACCTGCCAAAATAAAAAGCATCGGAACTACCGCGAGAAGCGTCAGATTCAGATTGACATGCAGCACCATCTTAACAAGCACCATGATTGTCATCATAATCGCATCAAACGCCGTAATCACTGCCGGGCCGACCGACATACGGATTGCATTTAAGTCATTTGTAAAATGCGCCATTAAATCGCCGGTCTTGTTATGATTATAATAATTCATAGAAAGACGAGATAAATGGGAAAACAAATCTTTCCGGATTTCAAATTCAATCTTCCGGCTCGCCCCAAAAATAAAATAACGCCAAAAAAAGCGTCCTATCATTAAGACCAGCCCACACAGCAGGATATACAGTACAAGCTCCATAATCCCGGAAAAATCCAGTGTTCCCTGCTCCAATCCGTCCGTAATATCTCCCGTGAACTGCGGAATATAAAGATTTGCATAATCCACAATAAACAGCGTTGCAATGCCCCCAAAATATGCCCATATATGCCGCTTCAGATATGGCAGAATCAGTGTAGGCAGCTTCTCTTTTCGTTTCTTTCCATTCTTCATATCCCTTCCGCTCCAATCTGTGTCATACGCTCCACTTTAGCACGTCCAACGCAAAAAAGCAAGAGCTGCAAAAGGAAGTCTTTTGCGGTTCTTGCTTTTATTCTCCTAACAATTCCTTCGTATACTCGTGCTGCGGATTGCAGAATACCTCCTGCGTCTCTCCTTGCTCCACCAATTTGCCTTGATATAAAACCATGACACGGTCACAGATTTTGCATACGACATTCATATCATGGGAGACAAACAGATAAGACATGCCATGCTCCTGCTGCAGTCTGCAAAGCAATTCCAGTATCTGTTCTTGTACTGTTGCATCCAATGCCGATACCGGCTCATCCAGTATAACAAGCTTCGGCTGGTTTATCAGTGCCGCCGCAATCGCCACACGCTGACGCTGCCCACCGGACAGTTCCCTGACATAGCGCTTTGCATGTTCCGGCAGAAGTTCCACTTCTTTCAGAGCCTCCTGCACACGCTGCCTGCGTTCCTTTTTTGTCATGCCACCCTTGATTTTTAACGGCTCCTCTAAAATCCATCCTATTTTCTTTGCCGGATTCAGGCTCCCATAAGGGTCCTGAAACACCATCTGCGGATGCTCACAGCCTTCCGAAAGACTGATTTCCCCTTCTGTCAGACGGAGCAGCCCTGTGATTGCCTTAGATAAGCTTGACTTTCCCGAACCGCTTTCCCCGACCAATCCAAGGATTTCTCCTTGCTTTAAGGAAAAGGAAACATTATGCAAAGCCTCTGTGACTTCCGTTTTCCCAAACAGATTTTTTTCAATATAGCGTAAAGTAGCATTCCGTACTTGCAGGATGTCTTTCACCGTTTTAGTGTCTGGTTCTGTCTCCTCACCCTGCGGCTTTCTGAGGCTTTCCCTTTCCAGTGTTGCAAGCAGCTGCTTTGTATAGCTATGTTTTGGAGCAGCAAATACTTCCTTTGCTCCCCCTGATTCAACAATCTTTCCATCTTTCATTACTGCCACTTTGTCACATAGTTTACGTATCAAGCGTAAGTCATGTGAAATAAACAAAATAGCAGTATGGTAAGTTTTCCTATAATAAGACAGAAGCGAAAGTATTTTTTTCTGTGTTGAGGCATCCAATGCCGTTGTCGGTTCGTCGGCAATCAAAAGACGCGGCTTGCAGATCATTGCAATTGCAATCATCACACGTTGGCGCATCCCACCAGACAGCTGATGGGGATATTGTCCCAATAGCGTTTCTGCTTCCGGAAGTCCTGCCTCTGTCAGCACTTCAAGCACCCTTTGTCTTCTTGCACCCTTATCTTTACAATACTGTTTTGTATCATGAAGCAAAAGACCTTCCTCTACCTGTTTTTCAATCGTCAAAACCGGGTTTAATGATGTCATCGGTTCTTGGAATACCATTGTTATATCATTGCCACGCAAATGGCACCAGCCTTTTTCCGTCTGAGAAAGCAAATCTTCATCTCCAAAACGCAGTTTTTCGGCACTTACTACTGCATCTTTTGGGAGCAGCCCCAGCAAAGAGAGTGCTGTCATGCTTTTTCCTGAACCGGACTCCCCAACAATTCCAAAAATCTCTCCCTCAGCAACGGAAAAATCAATGCCTTGCAGAATCTCTGTATTCTTTCCTCTTTTATGAAATGCAAGACGCAGCCCCTGTACAGCCAATAAATCTTTCATAAAACTCTCCTTCTGCCAATCAGCCCAATGCCAAGCGTAAGCGCAAGGATGGTAAGCCCTGGTGCAAGCGCATACCACGGCGCAGACCAAAGATAGCTCTGTGCTTCCGACAGCATCCGCCCAAGGCTTGGGTCAGGCTGCGTCACGCCAAGCCCAAGATAGCTCATTCCTGCCTCCGACAGTACCGCATTTTGAAATCCAACCAACAGCGCCGTACTAAGCGCCGTTTTTATATTGGGAAGAATGTGAAACAAAAGGATGCGCATATCTCCCGCCCCCATCAGCTTTGCATTCCTAACATAATCCAGCTGCTTCTGCACAAGCACTTCGCCACGCACTACTCTTGCAAAGCTTGGTATAAAGGTAATCCCAAGTGCCAGTATCAGATTATACTTGCCAGGTCCCACAACCGCAACAAAGACAATCGCAAGCAGCACACTTGGAAATGCTGCAAGCATATCATTCAGACGCATGACCGCTTCATCAAGCCAGCCACCATAATAGGCTGTAACTGAACCAATAAATGTCCCAATCACTGCCCCAACCGCAACAACACAAAACGCAATCATAAAACTTGTGGATGCACCTTCCATCACACGGCTGAATACATCTCGCCCAAAGTTATCCGTTCCAAACAAATGCTCCTTGCTTGGTGCATCATTCTTTGCAAGCAAATTCATTTCATTGGGTGGATATGGCGTATAGAACAACCCAACGAACGCAAAGATAAGAACAGCAGAAATCAGCATACATCCAATAGTTAAATCATAATTTAATTTAATCTTTCTGCTTTGTTCCATCTTATTCTCCATTTCTTGTGCTGTAAAAATTATTTTATGACACTCTTGGGTCCAGCTTCTGATACAATACATCTGCTACCGCATTCATAATCACAACTGCAGCCGCAATATAAAGCACAATCGCCTGTACAACCGGATAATCCCTGTTGGAAATCGAAGTAATCAAAAGCCTTCCAAAACCAGGGATATTGAATACCTGCTCTATAACAATGCTTCCTGCAAGCACATCTGCTGCCATCATTGCCAACATTGTTACAACCGGTATCATTGCATTTATTAAAACGTGTTTTAATAACACTCTTCTTTCCGAATTTCCTTTGCTCCGTGCGGTCCGAACGTAATCCAGCTGTTTTTGCTGCACTACGGAATTCCGGATAAAACGAGCAAGCATCGATATTTTAGGTACTGCAATCGCAGTTGCAGGAAGTATCAAATAGGAAAAGAATGCAGAAGCATCCTCCTCATATCCCACATAGCTGCCGATTGGAAACCAATGAAGCACAATCCCAAATAAATAGGTAAGCAAAATTCCAAGAAAAAACGGCGGCACTGCCATGCCAAGCTGAGTGAACACCGTTACGACATGGTCCGTAACCCCCTCTGGTCTCTTTGTTCCAAGCAGGCCAAGAGGAAACGAGAAAACAATAATAAATCCCATAGAATATAATGCCAGCACAAAAGTCACAGGAAGCTTGTCCGCAAGCAGTTCCTTTACCGGCATATAGTACTGCAGCGATTCCCCAAAGTCTCCCTGTACCGCTGCCAAAAGCCATTTCCCATAACGGTACAATACCGGATCATTTAATCCAAGCTCCTCACGAAGCGCCTCCACTGCCTCATCATCTGCATCCATGCCAAGAGAAGAAAGAGCGGCGTCACCCGGTATCACGGAAAAAGCAAGGAAGCTGAAAAATGAAATAACAACAAGTGTAATAATGAGAGTTCCGATTTTTTTGGCAATGTATCTCATTTTCTGCTTCCTCCTATTTTAGTTCTGTCTCTGCGTTCTAGCGCCCATATCAAGGG
>CAJTZB010000040.1:0-11292 GCA_910583815.1 uncultured Lachnospiraceae bacterium | reverse complement strand
GAGCAATTTTCATCTGCATACAGTGCATCTGAAAATTCTCCCAGAGCGCTTCCACTCCGAGACTGTTTTTTTTAGTTCTGTCTCTGTGTTCTAGCGCCCATATCAGGGGGAGCAATTTTCATCTGCATACAGTGCATCTGAAAATTCTCCCAGAGCGCTTCCACCCCGAGACTGTTTTTTTAGTTCTGTCTCTGCGTTTCTTTAGTTCTGTTCTTTGTAATAGACCACAGACATATCCTGTACGTAGACCGGATAGAACGTATAGCCTCCCAGTTTTTTGCTTACTGCGGTAAGCAGCGCCGGGTCCTGTAAGTATACGGAAGCAGCGTCTTTTGTTAAAAGTGCCTGTGCTTCTTTATACCACTTGATTTTTTCTGATGCATCCGTTGCATTCAGTGCTTTCGCAAACGCTTCGTCATACTCTGCGCTTATATAATTCGGAAAATTATTTTTCGCCTCAGACTGATAGCGTTTCAGCACATCGCTTGGTGCCAGATTGGAATCAAGACCTACAACCGTTGCCTGATATTTTCTGTTTCTGTACACATCCGACAGCCACGCAGACCATTCAATTGGCTCAATTTTAGCAGTAATCCCTGCTTTTTTCAGCTGCTCTACAATAATCTGTGCTGTATCCATATGGTACTGATAGTTGGACGGCACTGTAATCGTAAGCTCCAGACCGTCCGCATAGCCTGCATCTGCTAGCAGCGCCTTTGCCTTCTCCACATCATAAGTATAATAGGAAGCGAGGCTGCTGTCATAATAGCTGCTCAGACCCGGAACCATATTAGTGCCAATCACCGTGCCACGCCCACCAGAAAGCATATCCAGAATTTCCTGACGGTTCACCGCATAGCAAAGCGCCTGACGCACCCTAATATCGTTGAGCGGTTCTGCCTGATTGTTCAGGAACATTGCCTGCACAAGATTCGTGCTGCCGACTTCAATCGAATAAGACGCTGTCAGCTGCGATGCCTGTTCCTCTGTCAAATATGGAAAAATATCAATCTTTCCCGCTAACAGTTCCAAAAACGCCGCGTCTGAGTTTGCATAAATCTTAAATGTCACCTTGTCCAGATATGCCCTCGTTCCATAATACTCCTCATAGCGCTCCATTACAAAACTCTCCAATGGGGCATAAGAAACAAAACGGAACGGCCCAGTCCCAACTGGCGTTCTTCCCTGCGCATCATAGTCACATGGAATAATCGCACAGGTCAGATATGGCAACAGCTCCGTATTTGCCTTGGAAAGCGTCAGCACCACTGTCTTTTCATCCTGCGCAGAAATATCCGTAACAATAGAAAGCGCCGATTCTACTACAACGTTCGGATCCTGAACGTCAAGCAGACCGGCGCACCTTTTTAATGAGTAAACGACGTCTTCCACTGTAACCTTTTTTCCGTTATGGAATTTCACTCCGTCACGCAATGTAAATGTATATGTCATTGCATCCGCAGAAATTTGATAATGCTCGGCTACAGCTTCTACAAAATTTCCGTCCTTGTCAGGCTTTACTAAGCCTTCAAAGACATTAAACAGAATTTCGTCGGTTCCTGCCGCTACTGCTATGTGTGGGTCAAGACTGTCCAGATCCTGTGTGATTCCTACGACTATGGAGCCTCCATAGGCAGGATTTCCAGAAGAAATATCATCCGGAGTGCCTTCTTCCTTCGTACCGTCATTGCATCCGCAAAGTACAATCAAAGCAGAAAGCAAAAGTAATGCAAGAAGCTTGTTTCTTCTCATAACTAAAACCTCCCCGCTGAAAACAGCGACTGTATTTCCTCTCACTATTCAATTTGCCACCCACATCATAACTCAAAAAACAGGAATATGCAAGCCCCGAATTGCGGCATAATTCCCGCAAAGCATTTTTGTTTCATAGGAGCAGGATACCAAAAAGGTGCTTTACACCGACGCTACGTTCAGTTATGCCCCAAAGGGGCTTTTGGCATCTTGCCCCTATGAAATAACAAACTCCCTCAAGCAATCAAATCTGGGCCTTCTGCCCGCCTCCGCTTACCATGCCCCCTGCCATACCTGCCACGACAGAGAAGGCAAGCATAGAGGCCAATTCGCCAATCCCCATAGAAAGCAATGTCCCATAGCATGCCGCAATAAGCAGATAAACTGCATAAAATGCCGTGCCAAACAACATTCCCCAAAGGAATCTGCGCGACTGCGCGTGTTTTGCAAAATAAAATCCTCCAATCAGTGCCGCCAGAATGTAAGCTCCCACTACCATCGGTGAAGCCACACTCTCTGAAATCCCTGCCTTGTACATCAAAAGCGCAATCAGCAGAAGCAAAAGCCCGGTAATCAGAGAAGAGAATAAAAGCCCCTTTAGCAAATACACGATTTTATCACCCATACGATAACCCTCAAATTATTTCTTCTTATTGCCTACTATATGCATACAGGCTTCCGGAAAATGCTACGTTTTTATAGAATACCAGCGGAAAATATGTTATACTCTCTTTGTGGCAGCCCAACTATTTAAGGCTGCAACCAATAATCGTAACCCCTGACAGAAAGGAGAATCTCCATGAAATATATTGATTTACACGTCCATTCAAATGCATCCGACGGCACATTAACTCCCTCCGAGGTTGTAGATCACGCCGTCTCACTTTCGCTCTCTGCGTTTGCCTTAACTGACCATGACACACTAAATGGTATTGCCGAGGCAAAAGAACACGCAGCCTGGCACACGGCACGCGGCAATCAGATTGAGGTGTATTCCGGCGTCGAAATCTCCGCTGCCTATAAAAACCGCGACATCCATATTCTTGGACTTCTTGTAGATGAAGAAAATGAACTTCTGCGCATGACATTAGAAAAAGCAGTGCAGAACAGGGATGCCAGAAACCACAAAATGCTGGAACGCTTTGCAGACCTTGGTATTTCACTCAGCATGGAAGACCTGTATGGCGACTGCCCTGACACGGTAATCACCAGAGCGCATTTTGCAAGGGCTCTCGTTGCAAAAGGAATCGTTTCCTCCCTCTCAGAAGCGTTTGAACTCTATTTGAACCATTCTGCCCCTTGCTATGTCTCACGAGAATACCCATCCCCGGAGCAGGCAGTCTCCTTGATTCTAAAGGCAGGCGGCGTCCCGGTGCTTGCGCACCCTCTGCTCTATGACCTTCCGCATGAAGAACTGCTTTCCCTGATAGAACGTTTAAAGAAAGCAGGGCTTGCTGGTATCGAAGTGTTCTATTCAACAAACCGAGGACAAGACGAGGCAACCTTAAAAGCACTCGCATCCCATTTTTCTCTGGTCATGACCGGCGGCTCCGATTTTCACGGCGCCGCAAAACCTTCCATTGAGCTTGGATACGGAAAAGGAAACCTAAAAATCCCATATTCCGTACTGGAACATGTAAAAGAGGCAAAACGGACTTAAAACCGATTCTATTAAACAAAAAAGACCGGAAAGCCACTGCTCCGGTCTTTTTTGCTTCATTATTTGCTAAATTATAATTTCCAAGGAAACTTTGATAAAGACACTATTTTCCTAAATCTCGCTCGTTTGCTTCTCTACCTCAACAATTGCGGTCTTTTTCATTGGAATACGGCAGTTCTTGTTGTTTCCGAATTCTACAATGCAAATATCTTCGTTCGGAATATCAATCACAACCCCATAAAATCCGCTGGTCGTTAAAATACTGTCGCCAACCTCAATGGAACGTACCAGCTCGTCCTGCTTTTTCTGCTGCTTCTTCTGTGGACGGATAGCCATAAAGTAAATCAGAAATCCGAAAAACACCACATAAATAACAAGCGTACCAACCATAGAACCCATGCCTAACCCTTCGGCTCCCGCCGTCAAAACTGCAAAATTCATTCTCAAGTCCTCCTATTTTAGTTCCGTAACTGTCCTCCCAATGCACAGGCTATCAGGCAAAAACTTCGTCTGTTTGGGACATCCGAAATTTTTGCAGTGCATTGTCCGGGCAGTTACTGTTTTTTAGTTCCGTAACTGTCCTCCCAATGCACAGGCTATCAGGCAAAAACTTCGTCTGTTTGGGACATCCAAAATTTTTGCAGTGCATTGTCCGGGCAGTTTGTTTTTTAGTTCCGTAACATTTCTCCCAGCACACCATTGCCACAACTTGATTTTCGCCGCTTTCTGCGTCTGCAAATCAAGCTGTGTGCTGTCCGAAATGTTACTGTTTTTTTAGTTCCCTGCTGTTTTAGTCTTTGCTTTCTTTAAAGCCATCAAGCTTTGTCTTTTTATAAGAGCCAAAGCGCTGCTCTTCAATGGCTTCTCTGATTTCTTCCATCATCTTATTGTAGAAATACAGGTTGTGTGTTACAAGCAGACGCATCCCCAGCATTTCCTTTGCCTTTAGTAAGTGGCGGATATATGCCCTGCTGTAATTCTTACAGGTCGGGCACTGACAGCCCTCATCAAGTGGCCTTCCGTCCAGTTCATATTTTGCATTCAGCAGTGTCATCTTGCCGTGGTTCGTATAAGCATTCCCATGACGGCCGTTTCTTGCCGGATACACGCAGTCAAAGAAATCTACACCTCTCTCCACTGCCTCCAGAATATTTTCCGGGGTTCCAACACCCATCAGGTAAGTTGGCTTTGCAAGCGGCAGATACGGTACCGTCTTTTCAATAATCTCATACATCTGCTCATGCGTTTCCCCGACCGCCAGCCCGCCGAGCGCATAACCATCCAGTTCAAGCTCTGATATTTGCTTTGCATGTTCAATACGGATGTCTTCGTAGGTGCCGCCCTGATTGATGCCAAACAACATCTGCTGCCGATTAATCGTGTCCTCTAAGGAGTTCAGCCGCCTCATCTCTGCCTTACATCGGTGCAGCCACCTTGTCGTTCTGGCAACCGAATTCTCCATATAGCTTCTGTCGGCAGGATATGGCGGACACTCGTCAAATGCCATCGCAATCGTAGAGGCCAGATTCGACTGAATCTGCATACTTTCCTCTGGTCCCATAAAAATTTTTCTGCCATCAACATGGGAACGGAAAGTCACACCCTCCTCTTTAATTTTTCTCAGAGATGTCAGGGAAAATACCTGAAATCCACCTGAATCTGTTAAAATTGGCTTGTCCCAATTCATGAACTTATGCAGGCCGCCAAGCTGCCGAACTACCTTGTCTCCCGGTCTTACATGCAGATGATACGTATTGGACAGCTCCACCTGAGTGCCGATTTCCCTTAAATCCATTGTGGAAACCGCGCCTTTGATGGCAGCTGCCGTGCCGACGTTCATAAACACCGGCGTCTGTATCACCCCATGCACGGTGGTCACTTCGCCGCGCTTTGCCTGTCCGTCTTTGCAAATCAAACGGTACATAATCTTCTCCAATCTATATGCTGCTCTATCCAGTATATCTTGATATGGCATTATTTTCAACTAAATTTTTTATGAAACCGCAAACGGCGGCCACGCAATTGCAACACAACCACTTTCTTGCCGGTGTGTACACTGCATGACCGCCGCTTGCCATTTTAATTTTGTGAATTTTTCATTGCGTCTTTTTCTGCTTAGCAGACAGCATACTTTTCAAGCAGCCCATTGAGACGGCTGTTCTCGCCTTGGCAGAACACCATAACCGGATGGGACAAAAGACTTAAAACACCAAGGAACGACTTTGCGTCCACGATAATACGGTTATACTTTAAGTCTACATCAAACTCACAGCTTGCTGCTGCGGATACAAATTCCTGAACCTCTTCAGGAGCAGTCAGACGAATCAGCTTTTTTGCTTCCATTGCTCTCACCATTCCCTTTTAAAAAAAATGTCCATCATTATATAGCAGAACCCCACTGCCTTCCAGCTTTTCTCAGCCCTTTCGGACCATGAAGATGTTATAGCATGCTTCTAAATTTCCGTCAAGAGTTTTTTCATATGAATATATGCTGTTTTTCCATTTTTGTGAATAATGCCATAAAGCTGCCACTCAAGGCAGCAGCTTTATGATGCATTTTTTATTCATGTAATGGTGCAGTTGCAGTGATTGCAAGCGCTCCCGGACCTATATGACACGATACGCTTAAAGAAAGCGGGTTCATCATAAACTCCACATCAGGGAATTCCCTCTCTGCTTCCTTTCTCCAATCCTCTGCCTCTTCCAAGTTTCCGGTATAGGCAATGCCAAAATGCAGTTTTTCAAGCGGAATGCCTGCAAATCTCCCCGCCAAGTCACTCCGGATAGCCTCTATCATCGTTTTTCTTCCCTGTGCCTTGCCACGAGCCTTGGAATAAGCATCCAGCTTCTCTCCCTGAATCTGAAGCACCGGCTTTAAATTTAACACCGTACCGATAGCCGCTGCAGCAGGTGTAATCCTTCCGCCTTTTTTCAAATATTTTAATGTTTCCAGTGTAATATAAATGCTGGACTCCAACTTCATATCCTCTAATATTTTCTTGATTTCGGCAGCACTCTTTCCTCTGTTCACAAGCTCCATTGCATCCAATACTGACTGGCGCTGCGTTACCGAAATTCTCTGATTGTTGACAACTTCCACCTTGCCGTCAAAATCCTTGGCAAGCATCATCGCTGTTTCGCAGGACTGGCTTAAGCCGCTGGACATCGGAATATAAACAAGCTCCTCGTACTCTTCCAGCACCTTGTTCCATAAATCCATCACTTCTCCCGGAGAAGGCTGAGAGGTGGAAATGTCCGCACCTTGTGCAAGCCTGTCATAAAACTGCTCCTGTGTCAATGAAATGTCCTCATAGAAAAGCTCGCCATTGATAAAAAATGGCATCGGGAGTACGGCAATCCCAAGCTCCTTTCCTTCTGCCTGAGTGATGCCGCTGTTGCTGTCTGTTACAACCGCTGTCTTCTTCATAGTCGCCTTCCTTCCTTACCTTATGCATATCCGCAGAGCCTTATTGTTTCATGGACTATCTGCATTTTTTCTGTATAATAGAAAAAGCCTTGAAATTCAAGGCTTCTCGTAAGCAGGGGATGAGAGAATCGAACTCCCGCTAAAGGTTTTGGAGACCCTTGTCATACCATTTGACCAATCCCCTTCACAACACTGCTTGGCTATTATACACCAAAAAGCGGTAAGATGTCAAGCAATTTTTGCATTCTTGCTTACAGTACTTCCGCCAGTTCTCTGATGCTGCCGACCTCCAAAAGCCGAAGCGATGTCCTTGTCTGCTCTGCAGTCAGCCTTGCTGCTCTGCTGCGCGGCAAAATACAGGTCTGGTAGCCCATTTTTTCCGCTTCTTTAATGCGCTGTGCCGTCATACTGATGCTGCGTATCTCACCGGTCAGCCCGACTTCGCCAAACACAATTGTTTTACTGTCAAGCGCACGGTTTTTATAGCTTGAAAGCAATGCCAGAACAATTGCAAGGTCAATGCCCGGTTCGCTTACTTTCATGCCGCCTGCTACATTGACATAAGCATCGCAGCCTGCAAGTGAAATACCCATCCTCTTTTCCATAACCGCCATCAGCAAATTGACACGGTTATAGTCCACTCCTACCGCAGTCCTGCGCGGCATATTGAAATTAGTCTGGCAGACCAGTGCCTGCACCTCGACTAAAATAGGACGTGTTCCTTCCATAACCGGCGTAACGACCGAACCCGGTTCGTCCTCTGGTTTTCCCTCCAGCATATACTTGGATGGATTCTGTACTTCCAAAAGACCATTTCCAGCCATCTCAAACACCCCGATTTCGTTTGTAGAACCGAAACGGTTTTTGACGGCGCGCAAAATGCGGTAGACAGCGGAAGAATCTCCTTCAAAATAAAGCACCGTGTCTACCATATGTTCCAACATCCTTGGGCCTGCCACTGTCCCTTCTTTTGTGACATGCCCAACGATAAAGATTGTAATTTCTTTTCCTTTGGCAAGCTGCAGCAGACTCGCTGTCGCCTCCCTGACCTGACTGACAGAACCGGGCGCTGCTCCGACTTCCTCACGGTAGACTGTCTGAATAGAGTCAATAACGACAATATCCGGTTTTTCACGTTCCAAAGTCTGTTCAATCAATTCCAGATTTGTTTCCGCCAGAAGAAATACCTCACTCGAAAACTCTCCAAGACGGTCGGCACGGAGTTTAATCTGCTGCAGCGATTCCTCTCCGGAAATATAAAGTACCTTGCGGGAAGAGTCCGCCGGTTTGTTCACTTCTCTGCACATCTGCAGCAGCAAAGTTGACTTTCCAATGCCCGGGTCTCCCCCAACCAGCACTAACGATCCTTTCACAATACCGCCGCCCAGAACACGGTCAAATTCACGGATGCCTGTATGGATTCGCTCTTCTGCATCAGTTGAAACCTGTCTCAGCGGCATGGGTTCTCTGCTGCCATAGCCTGCTGCCGCCACAGAACCACCGGAACGTCCTTTTTTTCCTGATGCTGATGGTTCTTCTACAAAGGAGTTCCATGCATGGCAGCCCGGGCACTGCCCAAGCCACTTTGCTGATTCAAATCCGCATTCCTTGCAGAAAAACACTGTTTTTGCTTTTGCCATAAAACCTCATTTCCTTAGATACGTGTAATAACGACTTTCTGAGGCTTTCCTCCTGTTAAGTCCAGACTGATAACCAGTTTTCCCCCAAGATTGGTCGCCATTGTGCCAAGCATGACATCATCTGCCATTACCCTATATTCTTTCTCTTCCTCTAGACCCAATGTAATCTGAGTATTTGCACTGCCTTCTACCTCAAAAGAAACTCCCTGCTCATTCTCCTGAAACTGTTCTACTTTTGTTCCTGGCACAGATTCATAAACGAACATACCGTTCTTCTCCAGCTTTGTAATTTCCGTAAATGTCTTTACCTTATATAAATCTCCCAAAAACGGAACATCCGAAAGCTTTGATTTTTCCGTCAATGTATAATCCCCAAATCCAATTCCTTCTGCCCCTGTACGAATCAATTCCATTTTCTTATCCTCCACTTGGCTTTTGTTATGATTCTATCACAATCTTTTAAAAATTTCTACTTGCTTTCCTTGGGTCTGCGTACTCTTGTTACCAGTTTGCCATCTGCCATTGAGAGAGACACTGTATCGCCGCGCTTCATCTTTCCCTTCAGCACTTCTTCTGCGAAGGCATCTTCCAAATAGGTCTGTACGGCACGGCGTATCGGACGCGCTCCATATTTGTCGTCATAGCCTTTTTCCAAAATATACTCTGCAACAGAATCCTGAAGCAGCAGCTTAATACCAAGCTGTTCCCTACAGCGTTTTTTCACAATATCAAGCTGGATGTTTGTAATGCTTTTTAGCGTCTCTTTTGTTAAAGGCCGGAACACAATAGTTTCATCAATACGGTTTAAAAATTCCGGTTTGAACATGCGCTTCACTTCACCCATTACATTTTCGCGCATCCTCTCGTAATCGGCCTGCTCATCTTCCTTGGCAGAAAATCCAAGACGCTTCGGCTCCATAATTACACCTGCACCGGCGTTGGAAGTCATAATAATAATAGTATTTTTAAAGCTGACCTTCCTGCCCTGTGCATCAGTAATATGACCGTCTTCTAACACTTGCAACAGAATATTGAACACATCCGGGTGTGCCTTCTCAAGCTCATCAAACAGTACAACTGAGTACGGCTTTCTGCGTACCTGCTCGCTAAGCTGACCGCCCTCCTCATGGCCGACATAGCCAGGAGGGGAACCTATGATTTTGGATACGCTGTGCTTTTCCATGTATTCTGACATATCAACACGGATCATCGCATTTTCGTCACCAAACATCGCCTCTGCAAGCGCTTTGGACAGTTCCGTTTTACCGACACCGGTCGGTCCAAGCATTAAAAATGAACCAATTGGGCGGTTTGGATCTTTCAAGCCAACTCTTGCCCTGCGGATTGCCTTTGTGACTGACAGCACTGCATCGTCCTGCCCTACAACACGCTGTTTCAAAGTATCCGGAAGCTTCATCAGGCGCTCGCTTTCCGCCTCCTGTATACGGCTGAGCGGAATTTTCACCCATGACGAAACCACCTGCGCAATATGCTCTTCATTCAGAAACTGCGGCTTTGCGGCAAGCTTTTTCACCTGTGCTTTCTTTTCACGTTCCAGACGCTTTGCAAGCTTCTTTTCCTCATCAGAAATCCGCTTGGCTTCCTCAATATTTCCTTCTACCAAGGCAGCTTCCTTTTTCTGTTCTTCTTTTTCTATTGCCTCTTCTAACTCTTTTTGCTTTGCAGACAGCCCATAGCCCATCAGATGAAGCCTGGAAGCCGCCTCATCCATCGCATCGATTGCCTTATCCGGAAGGAAGCGGTCATTGACATAACGTGCAGTAAGCGAAACTGCAGCACGGATTGCTTCTTCGGAAATCTCCACTTCATGATGGCTCTCATAGCTTGGACGCAGCCCCCGAAGTATTTCTATTGTCTCTTCTTCGCTTGGCTCTTCTACAACAACCGGCTGAAAACGACGTTCCAGCGCCGCATCCTTTTCGATATGCTTTCGGTATTCCTCTCTTGTTGTTGCACCAATGACCTGCAGTTCACCACGCGCCAGTGCCGGTTTTAAAATATTTGAGGCATCCATTGCTCCTTCCGCACCGCCTGCGCCGATAATCGTATGCAGTTCATCAATAAACAAAATTACAGAACCGTCGTTGATTACTTCTGAAATCACTCTTTTAATCCGCTCTTCAAACTCGCCGCGGTACTTAGAACCGGCAACCATAGCAGACAAATCAAGCGAAAGCACTCTCTTTCCCTTCATCAGTTCCGGCACACTGTCTTCTGCAATTCGGGACGCAAGCCCCTCTACAACCGCAGTTTTTCCGACACCAGGTTCTCCAATCAGACATGGATTGTTCTTGGTACGTCTGCATAAAATCTGTATCAGACGTTCCATCTCCAAACCACGCCCTACAACTGGGTCCAGCTTTTTATTTCTGGCATACTCCGTCAAATCTCTGCTGTACTGGTCAAGCGTAGGCGTAGAGGATTTCTGCTTTGCCCTTCCGCGGCTTGCAGCAAACTCATACTTTGCATCGCCCATATCTCCGCCCATTAAAAGAATGGTATCTGAAAATGCCTTCTGCACATTGACACCCATTGTATTGAGCAAACGTACTGCAAGACACGCCGCATCCTTTAAAAGCGCAAGCAGCATATGTTCTGTTGCAATATAATGTTCTCCTCTTGCATTTGCTTCCCGTTCGCTCTGTTCCAATACTCTTCTTGCCGCAGGTGAAAAACTGTCCTTTCCATCCGGTTCTTCTGCTCCGCCAAGCACAATCAGCTGCCTTGACAAGTCAATCAAACCATCTGCTTCCGCACCATTTTTTACCAGAATTTCCTTTGCCACACCCTCT
>CAJTZB010000039.1:14945-16791 GCA_910583815.1 uncultured Lachnospiraceae bacterium | reverse complement strand
ATCGACCGTGTTGCCATCTGTACACCGACGCTAAATACGGAAGATCTAGTCCCCACTCATCAAAGGAACTTATCGTACGTCCTTTACAACTAGCAAAGAAAGAAACTCCACAAATGTTAAAACTACCAGAAGTGCACACTACTTCATTTTCTGTCTCATCCACTGCCTCAATCGTTACAAGATTGCAGTAATTATGATTATATGCCTGACAATGCCCTTTATCGCATAAATCATAGTCGTCTTTGGCGTGTCTATCCTTCCATATTGTATGTGCAACCGCATATGTTCTGGCTGCAACAGCCTGTGCTTTGAATCCCTCTTTTAATTGATTTTTGCTGTAGTTCTTATATAATGGATCATCTGGGTGAAGTAATTCAGATGCAACCACATAATACAAATAATGATTCAGATTATTTGTATATGTTCGGATTTCTCCATCATCACAACACAATGTAACCTTAGGTATCGTCGGAATAGCAGAAATGCTTCTGGATTCCTCATCTAATACAGCATAACCCATTTCTCCGAAATCTTCATCTATGCTTCTCTGTACACCTTCCGTCCTGCCAAAGTCTTTCACAATATCATGCTTTTTTGAAAGTGCCAGTGAATAGATGTCAACTCCAACAGCATGGGAAACTGGCATACCCTGATATACTGCATTCTGATAGCCATCCGCCTGTACAATAATGGTATATCTGCCATCCGGAAGGTTCACGACATCAAACCGCCCACCTTCCCCGGTTGAAACAGAAAGAGCAAGTTCCTCAAACGACACTTCTGCGTTTACCAAAAAATCTCCGGTATTCTCATCGTATACGACACCGACCACTCTTCCTTCACACTTTAAATCGCCTTCTGAAACTGCCACCATACCATAATAAGCAGCGGAATCAAAAATGACAACATTTTTGGTATAATCCTCAAATTTCCGTGCAATATCTTCCTCTGTAAACGCATCCCGGAACACAATAATATCCTCATTCTCCGTTTCTTCTGCCAAAACAGGCAATTCCTGTCCGTTAGAAAAAGCCTTCCATGAACAAAGCATCACAATAAGTCCCGCCAATAAAAAATAATTACGTTTCATCGCTTAGCTCCTCTCTGTCTGTAACCATAAAAAACTTCCGTATATATTGTGTACGTTTCTCAACTCTTCTTCCTTACATAAAAATCTTAACCTTTACTATTTTGTAATATTTCATCCTCTCTACATCAAAAAAAGCTGCCGCCTCACAACAATTCCATTGTGAAACGGCAGCTTTTTCTCATTTCCTTTTTGAACAACGTTTTCTTCCTCTGCTACTTTGCCCCTGCCTCTTTCGCTTTTGGCGAAAAGATCAAAGAAGCAAGATAGCCAAAAATAAGTGCTGCAGATATGCCAACTGCCGAAGCAGTAAATCCGCCTTTAAAGATTCCAAGGAATCCTTCTTCATCTACCGCCTTTGCCACTCCTTCATACAGGGTATGTCCAAATCCAAGCAGCGGAACGCTTGCACCCGCGCCTGCCCATTCCTTAAACGGCCCATATAATCCGATGGCACTTAAAATAGCTCCACCACACACAAGAATAACCATGACCCTGCCTGGCTGCAGTTTTGTACAGTCCATCAAAATCTGCACCAAGGCACAGATGGCACCACCGACTAAAAATGCCAGAATATAATCCACAAAGATACCTCCTAATTAATAGTTCCGCAACAGTTCTCCCAGTATACATTTCTCTAGATTCATTTTCGGTCGCTTTCTGCGTCTGAAAATGAATCTGCACACTCTCCGAACTGTTGCTGTTTAATAGTTCCGCAACAGTTCTCCCAGTATACATTTCTCTAGATTCATTTTCGGT
>CAJTZB010000039.1:0-14845 GCA_910583815.1 uncultured Lachnospiraceae bacterium | reverse complement strand
CACACTCTCCGAACTGTTGCTGTTTAATAGTTCCGCAACAGCCCTTCCGGCACACATTTCTCTAGATTCATTTTCGGTCGCTTTCTGCGTCTGAAAATGAATCTGCACACTCTCCGAACTGTTGCTGTTTAATAGTTCCGCAACAGCCCTTCCGGCACACGTTAATCCAGAGCTTAATTTCTGCTCGTCCGCTCCCAGAAATTAACCTGTGCGCCGTCCGGGCGGCTGCTGTTTTTTAGTTCCGCAGTACACCCTACCAGCACACATTACTTTAGATAGTTTTTTGTTCGGGGTACTGCTGTTTTAGCGTTTTTCCAGTACAACCGCGTGCGCAATGCCTGGTACTGTGTTTCCTTCGTTTGAACTGACTGTGGAAAGCAGTGCTCCGGTCGGGACAAATAGGATTCTCTTCCAGATGTCCTTTCTCATCTGCTCTAAAATATAGCCGTTTAATGTGACCGCAGCACAGCCGCAGCCACTGCCTCCACTGTGTACATCCTGTTTTTGGTTGTCATAAATTGTAAGCCCACAGTCCATATGCTGCTTCGTAATATCATAGCCTTTTGCTTTGAGCAGGTCTACCAATATTTCGCTTCCGATTTCTCCGAGGTCGCCTGTGATAATTTTGTCATAATGCTCTGGCAGAATGCCAAAATCGTTCAAATGTGCAGCGATTGTTGATGCGGCCGCAGGAGACATACAGGCCCCCATATTCATTTTGTCTGTAATTCCATAATCCACAATTTTCCCTGGCGTCGCTCCGGTCACAAAGATACCGCTCTCACTTGCTTCCGCCCTCTTTAATACAGTGGCGCCGCTTCCTGTTACTGTCCAAGTCGTGCAAGGAGGGCGCTGCGTTCCATAGGCAAGCGGAAAACGGAATTCTTTCTCCGCACTTGCAAAATGGCTGGAAGTAGCAGCTACTGTACATTCTGCAAAGCCACCGTCAATCAGAACCGATGCCAGAAGCAGGGATTCTCCCATTGTGGAGCAGGCTCCGTACACACCAAGCATCGGAATTTCCAATGCTTTGATACCAAACGAACTTGCTATCATCTGTCCAAGCAAATCACCGCTTATAATGTACTCAACTTCATTTCCCTTTACTCCTGCCTTCTTTAATGCAGTCTCCACAGTCTGTTTTAACATCCGGCTTTCTGAATCTTCCCAGTTTTCTCCTCCAAATTTATCTGTTTCATCAGAAGCATCTAAAAAGCTTCCAAGCGGGCCTTCTGACTCCATTTTTCCGCCGACGCACGCTCCTGCCACAATTTTTACTGGGTTTTCAAACGAAAAACTTTGGTTTCCCTTCTTTTTTTCTGCTTTTCCCATAATTCCTCTCATTCCGCCGCAACCACGGCAAGTTTACTGCTCTATGGGAATAAAATGCGCAAAAAAGCGTCCGTCTATGCAAGACGGACGCTTCAAATATCTCTTTATCAATCAGAGATTCCATGTTTTTCCATAAATTCAAAAAACTTATCTACCGGCAACGGCTCCGCGTAATAATAACCCTGTGCATAATGGCAGCCGGCATTTTTTAAAAGCTCTGCCTCTTCCTTTGTCTCCACTCCTTCTGCAATAATCTGGAATCCAAGCTGCTCCATCATATGAATCAGCAGACGCAGAAACTCTACCGCAAAGCCTCCTTGTTCTTTTTCCACGCTTAACAGGAACTGGCGGTCCAGCTTTACAGTATCCGCCTTTATGCTTGAGAGTAAGTTAAGGGACGAATAACCCGCACCGAAATCATCAATGGAAACGGAAATACCACGCTGCTTCAGCGCCTGAATGCTCTGCGTCAGAGTTTCAACATTTCGCATGAATATGGATTCCGTAATTTCAATCTCCAGCATATCAGCAGATGCCTGATATTCTTCAAGCAGCGCATCCAGTTCTTCCATATACCCTAAATTCTCTTGATGCTTTTTTGAGAAATTCACCGCAATCGGCAATTCTTTTTTTCCACTGAGGCGCATCTCCTGCTGCAGTTTCAGCACCTGCCGCAGCATCTCAAAATCCACCTTTGTAATAAAACCGTTTTTCTCAAAGCTTGGCAGGAACTGCTCTACCGGAATAATCGTCCCATCCTTGCGGATCCAGCGTACAAGCGCCTCCGCACCAATCAACGCACCGGTTTCCATATGTATCTTCGGCTGCAGATATAAAACAAATTCTCCTGCCGACAGCCCATCCATCATATGGTATGCCAGCTCCATCTGCTTCTGGACATTCTCCCTCAGCTCATGTGTATAAACCTGAACCTGCACGCCATAGCTCTGTTTCACGCTCTTTCTCGCTATATCGGCATTATCTACATTCATCGCAAAGCTTTCCAGTTCCTGATCTATTTCTGCAATTCCTCCGGTCACAGCGAGCCTGCACTGCACATAGCGAAGGCTTACTTCCTGCACAAACTCCTCAGAATAAGAAAGCACCTGCTTCTTCAGAACTTCTATATCTTCTACTTCATGCATCGCCAAAAACTTATCCCCAGTCACTCTTGCATACTGTATCCCGCTTTCTGACTGTATTTTTCTCGAAAAATCTTTTAGAACCTGATCTCCGGCAGCATATCCATAAATTTTATTCAGATACTGAAAATTAGAAAAGTCAGAGTAGACAAGTGCATACCGCTTTTCCGGATGCTGCTTTACATACTGTTCGCAATAGGACAAAAAGAAAGCATAGTTTGGCAGACCGGTGAGTTTATCATGGTTCATCATATATGCCGTATGTTCTTCCTTCTGGCGCTTTCGCTCCATTTCCATAATATTCCTGAACATGATTTCTGACAGTTTTTTCAGCGTGCGGCATTCCTTTGTCCATGTCCTCTCCTGTCTGCGGTCAACAAAAATCATATATCCTTCTTCCTTTTGCTCACAGACTCGTATGGAAATCATGGACTTCGCCCGGTTTACGTTCTCTCCGATAATATCACGTTCCCGCAAAACAACATAGTCTTTGTTATCTTCATAAAGCAGTTTTTTCCAGTCCTCCTGAAGAGAGTCCACCACCACGCCGTAAAACTGCCGTATGTCCTGGTCTCCCCAATGAAAAAACTGCCTCATTGTTCCATCTTCCTGCTTCTGTATCAGCAGAATATCCTGAAAGCTGAAAAAACGGCTGATACAATCAGATAAAATGCGGACGGCTCCTTTTGTATCTTGGACTCTTCCAAAGACCTCCCTTGCAAACGCAACCAAATCCTTCTCCGTTTTAATCTTTGCTTCTGAAACATCCTCCACCTGTGTCTCTTCCCCAACTGCAGATTCTCCCATCCGCATCCCGTCATGGTATTCCACAATGCCGCCCTTTTCATGCTTCTTTAAAAAATACAGGGCGCTGTCAGCATGCTGCACTGCCTGTTCATAAGACAGGCCTTCGCTGCATTCTGCCATACCAAAGGAAGCACACACTTTTACTTTTTTGGCATCTTCTGCGTAAATACGTTCAAACCTGCGGTTGACTTCTGCAGTCCTTCGTGAAATTTCATCTGAAGAAACCTGCTCCAGATAGATTAAAAACTCATCTCCTCCAATGCGCCCGATAATGGCCTCACCAAAAAAGACCCTGAGCGAATCTGCAAAGGTACAAAGCACCGCATCCCCAAACAGATGTCCCATCGTGTCATTTACCGCTTTAAAGTCGTCAAAATCTGCTATCAGCAAATAAGCTTCTTTCGCCTGATTTGCGGCAAGCTTTTTAGAAACCAACTCTTTTGTGATTTTTTTATTATAAAGGCCGGTCAGGGAATCACGTTCTGATTCAAACTTCAAAACAGCTTCTTTCTTGACGCGTTCTTCAATATTGCTTATTTTCCCAATAACCGTTTCTCCAAAGCCACACTCGCCTTTTACCCTCTTTCCTTTTACTGACACCCAGCAATACTGCTGTTTTTCATATTGCTTACGCACTTCACAGTAAATTTCTCTTTTGTCGGAACGTAGCTGCCTGCACAAATCCTTCATCTTTTCAGAATCATCAGGGTGCGCAAGCAAAGTTGTAATGGAACCGTTCAAAACCCTCTCGGCATAGTGTTCAATCACCGGGGCATTTAATACGGCATTGGAAAATTCTTCGCTCTGATTGTAATAACTCATTGTATCCTGCCTGACATCATATTCAAAAATCAAATCCGCAGACAGGCTTGCTACAATTTCCATGCGCATTCTTTCTCTCTTTGCCTGCTCCTCTGCCCGGCAATTAAGCTCTTTCTTCTCCATAAAGCCGCCTCCTGTTTTAGAGCTTTTTTATATTGCATTGCTTCGTATTTCAGAAATTAAATCAGTATGGAACTGCTTGCTCCTTAACATTGCAATTTCCTCACGGTAAGGCGGAAGTGTCTTTTCTTTTACTCCGTCTTCTGCGGTAATATAAGGAGTTTCCAAAATTTTAGGAACTTCCGTAAATGCTTCATGATGTACAATATAGCACAGCGCATCAAAGCCGATTTCGCCAAAACCAATGTTTTCATGACGGTCTTTTGCTGCCCCGGCTACATTTTTGCTGTCATTAATGTGGAATGCCGCAATCTGGTCTTTTCCGATCAAACGGTCAAACCGGGCAATTACTCCATCAAAATCATGCACAATATCATAGCCTGCATCATGTGTATGGCACGTATCAAAGCAGACACGCAGCTTATCGTTCTGTATTACACCATCATAAATTGCCGCAAGCTCTTCAAACGTTTTTCCAAGCTCGCTTCCCTTTCCTGCCATTGTCTCCAAAGCGACTGTAATCGGGGTTTCTTTGGTCAGAACAAGATTCAGCCCTTTGACAATCTGCGCGATGCCTGCTTTTTCTCCTGCCCCGACATGCGAACCAGGATGCAGGACAATGGTCCTTCCTTGCATAGCCGCCGTCCGCTCGATTTCTTTTGCCAAAAACTCAACTGCAAGCGAAAAGGTCTCTTCCTTTTCTGTATTTGCCAAATTAATGATATATGGGGCATGGATAACAAACTCGGAAATTCCATGTTCCCTTGCCAGAGAAAGCCCTGCTTCAATGTTCAGCTCCGAAATCTCTTTTCTTCTTGTATTCTGCGGCGCTCCTGTATAGACCATAAAAGTATTGGCACCATACGACAATGCTTCCTTCACAGAGCCAAGGAACATCTCCTTTCCGCTCATTCCTACATGCGAACCCAATTTTAACATAGCTTTCTCTCCTTATTTGAGTCCCACAGAAATCACTGCTGGCACACTCTGACCGGAGTTTGGGTTTTGCCGCATAAAGCAGCGTCAAAAATCAAACTGTGTGCCGTCCGGATTTCTGTTGTTTTGGGCAAGTATTTTTAGATGTAACCGTCTCCCTAACAGCCTGCAACTGCCACATCTTCCATGCTGACTGCAAGCGGTCCGACAAAATCCATGCTTTCTTGCATTTCTTTAGAGAAGATAAAAGTCTTGTGGGCTTTTGTAATCGCTCCGTTTATAGAGCCGCCTGTAACCGGTGTCACCTTTTCTCCATCAAAAAGATAGGCCAGACGGATTTCACCGCCAAAGTTCCCACTCATCTCATCCATCTGAAAATCCGAAAAGTTTACCACATGCAGATATGGTGTCTTTTTCATATCCTCAAATGATGTGCTTCCTTCCTTTGCTACGATTTTTTCATAATTTCCGGTTGGTTCCACACCAAGATAATGGCAAAAACGCGTACCGCCGAAAATCAAGTCCAACTTTCCGTCAGACAATAGTGTGCGGTCTGTCATTGGGATTCCCTCCGCACTGTATGGAACAGTCGCTGCCAAAGAAAGGTTCAAGCGCTCTCCGGACACCGGAGCATCATTTCCTGCCATCTGTACATCATCACCAACCTTATAGTTGGAATAGCCCGGATACACATAAGCTGCCTGGGCGCGGCTGCAATAGTAGTCAAACAACGTTGATACATACTTTCCGGACAGAATCACACGGTAATTGCCCGCAGAAGGTGCAGTGGATGCATCTGCCCTGTCTTTTGTCATGGTCAATACACGTTCAACCTTTTTCTTAATATCTTCCTCATCAAAACTGTCATAGCGGAAGCTTTCATATGTCTCAACGTCCTGCGGCGCAAGGCACTGTGCCACAAATTCCCCCGACACAATATATCTATTGTAGGAGACATCCACACCCTCTGAATTGAGAATCTGCACTTCCTGACGAGTCGCAAAGATTTCCAATGAGTTCAGGAATACATCCTCCCTTGTATCAACGGAAAAAATTGCATCCGCCATACCAAGTGCGTTCTTTTCCCAATTCTCTGAGAGATTTGTCTTTTTCTCTATGCAAGAAACCTTTTCTCCCTTTGGGAGCGGATACCAGCGGTTCTTTACAAAGGATGCTGCATAATACGCGCCTTTTAGCTTTTCAGCAACTTCTCCAGCTTCCATTCCTGCAGAAATCAGGACAGTCGCAGAACCACGGTAACTCTCTCCTTCGCTCTCAAAGTCACGGTACACTGTCACCTCATACTCTGTCACTTTTGTCCCTCTGCGCATATCCAGATGCTTCTTAATAAAAAACAGCTCCACGCTTTCTGTCATTTTTTTATTAATTCGATACACATCAATATGATGTTCCTTCAATGCCGATATAATACCATCTATCATATAAACTTACTCCTTTCAATACCAGACTGCACCGCAGGGCGCACACACAAGCGCCGTGAATGGCACTTCACAAATCCGCTTCGCAGATTTGCAGCTTCTGTGAAATGGAAATTTTTTATCCCAGGCGAATTTTTGCTTTAATATATGGGCCCCCATCAGAAACCTTAACCCATTCCTTATATCCCTTGCCGCAGAATCCTCCGCCAGAAAGCTTCTTTACATCTGAAACCATAGAAATAGACTTTAACAAATCCGGCACATATCCAGTCAAGACAATCGGAGAACAGACCCTTCCGGTAAATTTTCCGTCTTTGATTTCCCTTGCAATGTTCACCATACATTGGATGCCCCAGTTTTTTGGATCCTCCATGCCGCTGGTTGCCTGTTCCAGCAAGAAACCATATGAAACAGAAGCAATCATATCTTCATAAGTATCGCTGCCTTCTTCAAAGTATGTGTTTGTCATTCTTGTATATGCCTTACGAGAAAACGACTCTCTCCTTCCGTTTCCGGTTGGCTTTGTCCCAAGATGCATAGCTGACTGGCTGTCGCTGATTCCTCTCTTTAAAATACCTTTTTCAATAATCAGCGTGTCCTGCGCCAAAACGCCCTCATCATCAAAGAAATAGGTTGCCGTTTCCTCTGCTGCCGCTGCGCCGTCGTGCATTGTCACTAACTCAGATGCTACATAGTCTCCAACAAACTGTTCTGCCAGTGCTCTTTTCTTTACAAACATATCCATTTCCACGCCATGTCCGAAAGCCTCATGTACAATCATTCCGGTTACTTCCGGCGTACAGATGCAGTCATATTCTCCCGGCACCATTGGCTCACTGCGAAGCAGGTCTAACGCCGTATTTACAACTTCTGGGAGCCCTTTCTTCATTTGTCCAAGCAGTTCAGCACCGCCCAGATTGGAATAGCTACGGAAGCTGAATTCTACCTTTTCACCGTTTGCTGCATTTGCATTTATGCTTCCGCTCGCCCATAAGACATCCTGCGTCATATCCCGATGCTCCGAAAGGAACAGCTTACTGTACTGCTGCCAGGCAAAAGATGCACTGCAGTTCAGCACCCTCTCATCCATTGCCCTTCCTTCTTCGGAAATCTCAGTCAAAAGCGAAACTATCTTTTCTTCTCCATATTCTTCCGGATGAAGCTCGTATTCCGTGCTTTCATGGAATGTGCACGGTTCGTCTGCAAGCTTCTTGTACTCACTTGCGCTTATGCCAGCCGGAAGCTGTCCTGCAAACGGCACAAGCGTCTTTTTCAATGTCTGGATGGCAAGCGCAAGTTCTTCTTCATCCACTTGGTTAAAAGAATACTCCGCATAGCCGTTTCCGTCATAGACTTTAACAACAATACCACGGCAAGAGAGCCTTGCATCCTCCGTAATGCCCACGCCTGTTTTAGATACCGAATATCTCTTTGCTACAGAGTCCTCTGCCAGAATAGATGCATATTCATATTCTTCAAGTAATACCGACAGCAGATTCTTAAGCTGCGGCTTAATTTTTTTCAAATACTGACTGCTTTTTACCTTCATAGTTCCTCCTCTTCTTTTCACTGCTTCCAACATCAGGGTAGCGTCGGTGTACAGATGCTATATATTATAATTGCAAACACAGCCTGCCGTCAATGCACAAGCTTAGACAGTTTGCCAAAGAACTTTTTCTATGGTTTTATGCTGCATGGTTCATAAATTATTTCCCCATCTTCTGTTATCGTAATCAGTAAATAGGTTGGCAAATGGTCTGCCTGCCTTGGAAGTGAGAGGCTGCCCGGATTCGCCAATACAATGCCGTCCTCCTCTTCCAAATATGGCACATGTGTATGCCCAAATAATGCAATAGAAGCACCCTTCTCTATTGCTATCTTCTTTATCAGTCCTTTATGTGCATTGACATAATAATTGTGTCCATGTGCCATAAAGATTGTCTTACCGGCTATTTTTACCACGCGCTCCTTTGGAAACCCGGAAAAATAGTCATTATTTCCTGCCACAAAGCAGCAGGGGCAGCCTGCCGCAGACTCAATATATCCTGCATCATTTCCAACATCCCCTAAATGCAGCAGATAGTCCACCGGTTTTACAAGCAAAAGAAGCTTGTCCAGATTTTTTGTCCTGCCATGCGTGTCACTGATGACAAGCACTCTCGTCCTTTTTATTTCCATCTTTTAATCGCAGTACCTCCTTCATTTCCCGCAGTGCTTTTGCCCTGTGGCTTATTTGGTTTTTCTCTTCCATCGTAAGCTCCGCTGTAGTCTTTCCATACTCTGGCACAACAAAAATAGGGTCATAGCCAAACCCATTTTCTCCTTTGCTTTCATAACCGATATAGCCCTCTACTGCAGCAATCTTTACTTCTTTTGTGCCGTCCGGAAATACACAGGCAATTGCACATACGAATCGGGCTGTACGCTTTTCTTTTGGAACGCCCTGCATCTTTTCCAAAATATATCCATTCTTTATATCATAACTTGTGTCTTCCCCTAAAAACCTTGCGGAATAAATTCCCGGAGCTTTATCAAGATAGTCTACTTCAAGTCCCGAATCATCTGCCATTGCAAGTTCTCCGGTCAAGTCTGCAATTGCACTTGCTTTAATAATTGCATTTTCTGCAAATGTCTTTCCGTTCTCTTCAACTTCTGCCACAATACCTGCCTCCTTTAAAGAAAGCACCTCATAGCCGGAATCTTTCATAATTTCTCTGATTTCTTTTAACTTTCCTTCATTTGATGTTGCAAAAATCAGCTTTCTCATTCCTCTGTCTCCATTCTCTGATATGCCTGCAGGATCGTTTGGTAAATCGCTTCTGCTGCTGCCTTCAGTTTCTCATCGTCTTTTAATACTGCCAAATCTTTCTGATTGGATAGATATGCTGTCTCCACAAGTACAACTGGCATCTCGGCACGTCGGACAATATGCAGGTCCGGGCGTTTGACAATCCCACCGGATTTTGTTCCAAGCACATTTGTCAACGCTTTTAAACAAAGCTTTGCAAACTCTCTCGAATTGAAACTCTCTCCCGCCCCCTGTTCTGCATTGTACATAATTTCTGTCCCATTGCTTCTTGACTGCGTCGTAGAATTGCAATGGAAGCTGATAAACAAATCTGCTGCCACACCATTGGCAAGTTCCACACGTTCCGCAAGCGTTGGATAAGTATCCGCCGTTCTTGTATAATATGCCTGAATCGTCTCGTCAGCATCTAAATACTCTTTCAAATATAAAAGCAGCTTAAGGTTGATAGAAGCCTCTGTAGTCCTGAAATTATCTGCACCTGCCCCCGGGTCATGTCCTCCATGTCCTGCATCTATCACCACAATCCGGTTATAAATATCCTTTGGCTTTGTCAGGGAAATTACATAATACTGTTCTGTTTCCTGCAGCTCGACCAAATAGTAACCATTCAGCATCATAGAAAGTTCTGTTATAAAATTTTCTTCTTCCTCATAAGAAAGGATAGAAAGCTGCATCAGCAAATCATTGGAAGTAATCTCATTTCCTATTTCCCCCTCTATAGGAGTAACCCCTAACGGTGTTGGAGTAATTTCAGGTGCGCCCAAAATATATTCTCCCTGCACCACACGCAGCACAGACATCGGCTGTATCTGCTCTCTGCTTGTCCCTGACAGAACAAGACGAACACTATGGCGAAGCATGTCCTCCTCAAGTACGCAGGAAACCGCTCCTTCTGGTTTCTTTATCAGGATACAATTATTTTCCAGCAGCCTTGACATTTCTTCCTTTGTTTCTGCAGAAAGCAGGTTCCATACTTCCCAAACTTCTTCCAAAGCAGAATGTCTGCTTCCATATCCTATATTTTCCACTGTCTCTGACGTTGTTGGCTTAGGAGAAAGTTTCGGCAATTCCGCAGGTGTCGGCCCAATCTCGCCATCCGGCATTCCTTCCTTCTGCTCTACTCCAATCCCACGCGCAGCAACAACAAGAATGATTAACATCATAATCGCAAAGCTATAAAGCGCCGTCCGCTTTAAAAAATGTTCATCCTTCATTCTAATCCTCATTTCCCAAACCAAGGTAGCCTTGATGTACAGGTATAGTATATACGAAGCCATGCAATTTCTCAACTGCTATGATTGCATTTTCACAATGAAATGGGTATAATAGAAACATAGCATCAGCATACAGATGCCGGCAATCACTGTTTTATGTTTAAATTGCATTGAGAAAGGTATGGTTATGACTATGGAATCTAATTTTGTACGCATTGAGCAGCGAGATGGCTATCAGACCAAAGTCTATTCCTATCTCACCAAAAAGGAGCCGGTAACCGGGAGCCTCCTTATTCTGCACGGAATGGCAGAACATCATGCCCGCTATGAAGAATTCGCTCATTTTTTAAATAAAGAAGGCTTTGACGTCTATACATATGACCATCGTGGTCATGGAACCGATAAAAAACTGACAGAGCTTGGTTTTTTTGCACCAAAAAACGGTGCTTCGCTCGTTGTTGATGATGCCGTTGAGGTGCTTCGTTACGTAGAAAAAGTAAAACGCAGCAAAACCTTTGCCCTGTTTGGGCACAGTATGGGTTCCATTATCTCCAGAAACGCGCTTCAGCAGTTTGATTCCATGAACTGTGCTGTTATCTGCGGTACAACAATGCCGGACTCTGCCATGACAACAGCTGGAAACTTCGTAGCTTCCCTGCTCTGCCTGTTCCAAGGTCCAAGGCATATTTCCAAGAAAATGGACCGCCTGCTGTTTGGCAATAAGCTCTATACCAGCCTTTGTGTCCGTACTTCTGTAGACTGGCTTACACGGAACAATACTGCCGTAGGCGCTTATATCAATGATCCATTTTGCGGCTTTATTTGCACGACCAGCTTCTACCGTGACTTAATTCAGCTGACAAAACGTGCCTGCAAAAAGAAAAACATCTCCCGCACCAGAAAGGACTTGCCAATCTATTTCATTTCTGGCGATAAAGACCCTGTTGGCGGTTATGGCAGAGAAGTAAAAAAGCTATTTGCTGTTTATAAAAAGCTTGGCTTTCAAACAATAGATATGAAACTTTACCCAGAAGACCGGCATGAAATTCTAAATGAACTGGATTCCGATGAAGTAATGCGTGACATTGCCACATTTCTGCACCAGTACCTAAACGGTTGATTTTCTTATAAATGGGGCCATGCACGGATAACAGTATTATGCCTTATGGCGCAATCTCTTACAAAGCAAAAAGAGAAGAGACTTTATGCATAAGTCCCTTCTCTTTTTATCTTATTCTGTTGCCTCTGCCTCTTCTTTTTTCTCCGGCTTTCTTTTTGGCGGTTTAGGCCCCATAAACTGATACAGGTATGTCTTCATCATTCCATTATATATTTTCCTATTCTTATCTGCCTTCCTGCCAATATATTTCTGTGCATCCTCATACCCTGTAATCAGATAAAAAGACCATGTGTCAAGTCCGGCAAAGGCTTCACCAATCTGGCGATAAAGCCCTGGAAGCTCCGTTTTTTCTTCCATCCGTTCTCCATATGGCGGATTTGTAATCACAAAGCCATACTTTTTTGGATGACTCAATTCAGAAACCGGACGCTGCTGGAAATGGATGTATTGCTCCACTCCTGCAAGCCTTGCATTCTGCCTTGCCGCCTTAATAATCTCTCCGTCAATATCATATCCCTGAATATTCATGGAAATATCCTGTTTGATTGCAGCTTGCGCTTCTTCCTTCGCCGCATCAAAAATCTTTGTTGGGAGAATATCTTTCCATGTCTCAGAAAGGAAATTGCGGTTCATGCCCGGTGCAATATTGGCCCCAAGCATCGCTGCTTCAATCAATATAGTCCCGCTGCCGCAAAACGGATCCACCAAAACACGGTCATGATGCCACGGAGTAAGCATAACAAGTGCCGCCGCCAAAGTTTCCGTAATCGGAGCTTTGCTTATAAGCTTTCGGTATCCTCTTTTATGAAGCGACTCACCTGATGTATCAATTCCAACTAAAACCTCATCTTTCAAAATTGCTACACGGATTGGAAATGATGCTCCATTTTCCTCAAACCAGTCTACTTTGTAATGCTGCTTCATGCGCTCTACAATCGCTTTTTTCATAATTGACTGAATATCAGAAGGGCTGAACAGCTTACTCTTTACTGAATTTGCCTTTGCAACCCAAAACCGGGCATCTACCGGGAGAATAGTCTCCCAGGGAATTGCTTTTGTACCTTGGAACAGCTCTTCGAATGTCTCGGCATGAAAACTTCCGACCTTCCAAAGCACGCGTTCTGTTGTGCGAAGAAACACATTTGCTCTTGCAAATGCTGCTACATCTCCAGAAAATGTTACTTTTCCGTCTTCCACTGAAACAATTTTATATCCCAGCGCTGTAATTTCTTGTTTCAATACTGATTCCAAACCAAAATGGCAAGGACAGATAAATTCATATTGTTCCATAGATTTCTCCATTTTCTCTAAAGTTCCTAACTGCTTTATTGTATCGGCTTTTTCTCATTCCGTCAAGCATTTAGTTCGGCGCAGAACCTTTGACTACCGGTCCACGATAATAAAAAAATCCACCATAGACATTCAAAACCGAAATGCCTGCCCTATATAAATCCCTGCCTGCCAAAAGGCTGGTATTGCCGCGGTCACAATATAGAATCACTGGAGGCTGCATTCTTCCTGTAGGCTGCCCCACAAGCATCTCTTTTATCTCCTGAATTCTGTCTTGCAGTTCCTCATACGGAATATTGATGGCCCCTGGAATATGACCAGCACAATACTTTTCATTCTGCCTCAAATCAACCAGAAGCCCCCTTCCATTCCCCAGATAACGGAAGATATCCCTTGCACGAATTGTCTCAAAATACATTTTGATTCCTCCCGCTTATTCCTGCACTATTATTATATTCCACGCAAAAGGAATCGGTGTCTGCCATAAATTATGTAAGGGCAGGAAAAATTCCTGCCCTAAAATCATTGCTTTCTCTTGATTGTCCCGATTAGCGGTTGTTGTTCTGGGAGCTATTTCTTGTATGGCTGTTCTGGGAATTGTTCTGAGAACTGTTCCTTGTGCTGTTGTTTTGGGAATTGTTCTGGCTGTTGTTCTGGGAACTGTTCTGGCTGTTGTTCTGAGAATTGTTCTGGCTGTTTCTGCAATTTCTGCTGTTGTCCATGATATTCTTCCTCCATTTACATTATTGCTGCGGCTTGCCTTATGGCTTACGCCATATATTAGGATGCGTCGCACACAACATTTGATGTTACGAAGGTAGTATCTGCACTTTTCAGACCTTTATTCAAACAAATCTATCTTTGCCTTAATAAATATATCCCAAGCAAAAGTAACAGCACCGGCAGGAAAATCGGCAAAAGCAGCCGTAGGATTCCGCCAATCAGCATAAGCAGCACCATCAAAACCAGTAGAAACAAAACTAGAAAAACAACTCCGGCAACTTTTCCTGATACATGGTAACTTTTTCCGTTTTTTTGGTATTCAAAACTTGTGCCACTATTTGCTTGTTCCTGTTGCTGTCTATCCCATGAAGAATCATTTTTATACTCTCTGTTATGAAAACGCATACGGCCATAAGGCTCTCCCGCCGCACGCGCTGCTTCTATAATGCTCTTTGCAATCATGCGTGGGTCACCAAGCTCTGCAATTATTTCTTCTTCTGACTTCCCCTTGGCTGCCTCTTCTGCAAAATAACTGCTGTAATAAGCAATATTTCCAGAAACTTCATTTGAGGTCAGTTCCATATTTAGTGTTTCCGATAAAATATTTAAGAATTCTTGTTGACTCAATTTAGGTTGTCCTTTCTTTTTATTGCCAACATTGTAGCACACAAAAAATAGCATGTAAAGAAACTAAGTATTAAAATTTCATTAGACAAAGTATTTTTACTTTATAAGATGGCATCGGTGTACAGATGTCAATACCGATGCTGCTGTTTCCTATGAAACAAAAAAGACCATCGTATATGATGGTCTTTTTTGACGTGCGTGAGAAGATTCGAACTCCCGACCTTCTGATCCGTAGTCAGACGCTCTATCCAGCTGAGCCACACGCACAAGACAAGCTCCGGATAATATCCTAAAAGCCTGAATGCTGGCGACCGGAATCGAACCGGTACGAGAGATTAGTCCCGCAGGATTTTAAGTCCTGTGCGTCTGCCTGTTCCGCCACGCCAGCACATATAAGCTACATTTGCTTATAAATGGGACCTATAGGGCTCGAACCTATGACCCTCTGCTTGTAAGGCAGATGC
>CAJTZB010000038.1 GCA_910583815.1 uncultured Lachnospiraceae bacterium | reverse complement strand
CGTGGAGTGAAAGTAACGAAGAAAGGGGGAATTTCTGCCCTTCATCGACCGTGTTGCCATCTGTACACCGACGCTAAGGAAAACTCTTTAATCAGCACTTCTTTCGATTTCTTCTGTACAGCCTGTTGCCGTTACCAAGAAATCGTGACAATCATGCCGATTCCACTAACACTTCCTCCTGCTGGAACCGTCCCATTGTATTCCATTGGCGTAAGAAGAATACTTCCGTTCCCTTCTGGTTCTGCCTGCGCATTCCAGATTTGTGACACGGAAAGCTCAACTTTCCTGCCGTCTGCATCTGTTCCCTTTACAGAAAACTCACGCATCCAGCCCATCTCTTCAATACCACCCATGCTTTCTACCGTCAGTTCCAGCTGCAGTCCAACGCCGTTCTCTGTTCCCCAGCCGTTTGTTACTTTAAGCGTCAGACCATTTCCAGCAGAAATCATGGCATTGCCATATGCAATGTAATCTTCTGTCGTATAACTTCCACCAGATGAGCCGGAACCATTGTTCTCGTCAGAGGAATTACCTTCTCCGCCAGAAACGCTCGAACTGTCCTCCTCATCGCTTCCTTCCAATGTTCCATCGTTTCTTCCTGCTTTCTCCATCATGCCAATAAACCATTTGCCGCCTGTTGACAAATCCGACAAAGAAAATCCGCTCTTTTTTGAGCAGCTGCTTTTTATAAGAGAAGAGCTTTCTGCTTTGTTTGAAAGATTCCAGATAACATGGCTGATTCCATAGCCATCCAGCAATGATATCCACTTATTTGCTTCTTTTTCATTGATTGCACCGTTTCCAGAGGCATCACAAATCCCATATTCTGTTACAAAAATAGGAAGTCCCGCTTCTACTGCCTGCTTGCATTTATTCCGTAAGCCATCCCGATGCGTATCCGCATAAAAATGCAGCGCATACATAATATTGTCATATTCCGTAATAGGATTCTTTGCCGCAACATCTACATCCTGCGACCACGTCGGCGTTCCGACAATAATAACGGCTTCTGGCGCATGTTCTCTGATCACCGGAATAATTTCGAGTGCATACTTTTTAATTTCTGACCAGGAAGTCCCTCCATTCGGTTCATTGCAGATTTCATAAAGAACATGCGGATTATCTGCATACTGTTCTGCCATCAGAGCAAAAAACTTCTTTGCCTCTTCTTTATTTGTATTTGGGTTGCTGTCGCTTAATATATGCCAGTCAATAATAACATACATATCCTGTTCTGTTGCTGCACGTACACCGGCATCAACGATATTCCGCAGATTCTTTTTCTGAGCATCTCCGCTTGTACAGTAGCCATTATACTCTGCGGTGTACATCGCAAGCCGTACAACATTACAGCCCCATTCTTCTTTCAGCTGGCGGATTGCCACATCGTTTACATATTCCGGAAACCATCCAAGCCCATGCGTACTGACACCACGCAGCTGAGCCAATGTTCCCTCCTCATTCACCAGATGCGTTCCTTCTACATGAAGTGCCCCAAAATAAGACGCCCCTTCTATAGACGGCATTGGTGTCACTTCAGGAGATGGCGTTGGTTTTTTCGTTGGCTTTGGCGTCGGTGTAAGCGCCTTGGTTGGCTTCGGCGTTGGAGTTAATTTTTTAGTCGGCTCCGTAACTGGTGTAGGCGTCGGCATTTCTGTTGGCCGTGGTGTTGGCACATCCGTCACTGTCTGTTCTGGCACAGCTGTTATGGTTGGCGCCGGAATTGGTGTTGAAGGCAAATTTTCCAATCCGGTTGGCTCTGGCACTGGTGTGATTGTTAAAGTAGGCGTTGGCTGCGGCGTTGGCGTAATTGTTAAAGTTGGCATTGGCTGCGGCGTCAGTGTAATTGCCAAGGTTGGCATTGGCTTTGGTGTTTCCTCTGGTATAGGTGTCGCAGAGGTCGGATCTCCTGCCTGAGAAAACGCCGGCAATTCTCCTATAACGTATTTTGCCCCTATGAAAATCCCAATCGCAAGTCCAAGAAACATACCAAGCAGAAAACTTATAATAGCAATACTCTTCTTTTTCATCGCTGCCTCCATCCTACACTGCACAGTTATGATATGATTATATTGTGATTCCTGCATGTTGTAAAGATGTTTTACTCTGTTTTCTCCTTCAGGTTTTCCCAGTCAATCTCCCTGTTTTTATAATAATATTTTCTGTCATGCTCCCCTATTTCACGCAATACTTTGCAAGGGTTTCCGACCGCAACGACATTTGCCGGAATATCCTTTGTCACTACGCTTCCGGCACCAATAACCGTATTATCTCCAATAGTAACTCCCGGCAGGATAATTGCTCCTGCACCAATCCAACAGTTTCTTCCAATATGAACCGGAATATTATACTGATATATCTGCTCACGGAGCTCCGGCAAAATCGGATGTCCGGCAGTCGCTATTGTCACATTCGGTCCAATCATGGTATAATCACCAATATAAATATGCGTGTCATCTACACAGGTCAGATGATAATTCACATAAACCATATTTCCAAAGTGGCAATGCTTTCCACCAAAATTAGAATAAAAAGGTGCTTCTATGTATACACTTTCACCGCAATCACCAAGCATCTCTTTCAGCATCTCCGCTCTTTTCTGCACCTCTGATGGCTTTGTCTGATTGTATTCACAGAGCCTGTCCTGATAAGCCATCTGTTCCTTCATAATTTCCTCACCATTCGGAAGATAAAGCTCCCCTGTATGCATTCTTTCCTTCATTTTGCTCATTTTAGCCTCCATCTCTGCTCAGCGTTAATGTACGCCGACGCTACCTGTTTATAATACCATATTTTTTAAAATTGCAACAGCGTCCAAAGCAAACGGCTTGATTATTTCACAGACTTATGTTATAGTTAGTCTTTGCCAAACCCCTTATCCCACAGGGATACGGCAAATATGCATGGTGAGTTCGAGACCTTCCTCACCTAAAACAAAACTAAAGGAGAATTTCATATGAAAAACAAAAACAATGCAGGCTATGTCACTGCCATCGTCACTGCTGCAATGATTGCAGCTCTCTATGTCGCCCTAAGCTTTGTTGCCCAACTGCTTGGTCTTGCTTCCGGCGCAATTCAGGTTCGCATTTCCGAAGCCCTTACCATCCTCCCCTTTTTTACACCTGCTGCAATTCCCGGAGTCACTATCGGCTGCTTTTTATTTAATCTTTTATCTGGTGCCGCTTTCCTGGATATTATCTTTGGAGCAACCGCTACTCTGATTGGCGCTGTCCTTTCTTATTTCATTGGAAAAAAGGCGCAGCACAGCAAACCTTTGCGTTTCTTAATTCCTGTGCCGCCAATTGCAGCAAATGCATTTATTGTGCCGTGGGTACTGCGGACAGCATATGGGCTTGAAGACGCTTATTGGTACTTATTTGCAACCGTTGGCATCGGAGAAGTCATCTCTTGTGGCATACTTGGAATGATTCTGCTCTATGCGCTGCTGCCAATACGCAAGCATTTATTCCCTGACCGCTTTTAAGCATACATAAAACAGAACCGCCGGAAGCTTTTATTTCCACAGGTTTCGGCGGTTTTTTATATTCTTTCTCTATTAAGTGTCTGATCTCTGCTGCAAAGTTGTGTATATTATTAGATCAAACCATTTTTGCCCTATTATCTTATCGTCCAATATCCATCGTAAGCATATCCTGTCTTTCCTATCAGCAAATGCTCAGACTTCGTAAATCCTGCTTTTTGGACTGCTTTCATTCGTTCCACTGCATATATCGGAACTTTTGTAAGTATTCCGTCACACCCAAGCAGCCCTGAAATATGAGGTATTATAAGCGCCATAATCTCATACAGCATCACTTCTTTTTCATAGTCACTTCTGACATCAATTCTTAAAATTCCCATATTATTAAATTCGTCTTCCGAAACCCTAAGGCACAATTCAACTGTTCCAACCACATCAGAGGTCGATTTGTCAACTATAGAAAGCCTGGCAAACCAGCCATTGTCATAGGATAGCTTCCAAAAATCAAGGGCTTCTCCCATTCTTTCTTTAGTTGCATAGTAAAAATTGTCTCCGTCGCAGTTATCACTGTTAAAAAACGGCAAAGCGTTCTTGTCACTGTAAACCTTTAATAAATCGTCACAGTCTTCCTTTTCCACTAATCTTAATAAAAATTTTTCGCTTTCTAATACATCACACTTTTCATAAATATTCATACTCTGATCCCCATAGAAATTTCTTTTTCATAATATATAGCATAATATTTCTTACTTGTCCTCTAAAAAATCCCCTATTTTACCAAGATATTTTCCAAGGGAATGATAGCATCCTGAATAAATGATAGGATCAAACTTTGTTAAGTCAATATCAAAAGTATCTCCGACTTCTATGCTTTCATCTATCTGAATATTTTTTATCTTACAAAAAAGGTATCGGAATCGCCTGTCTTTATAGATGTAGCCACTTCACACTCATATACCCAACGGCTTGCATCTAAAATGGGAGCAGATACATAGCTGCTCTTTTCATAGGAATACTCTGCCTTGTCTATGCCTTTTTGTGGGCTTCCAAAATAGTCAACAAGATGTAACATATCTGTGCTTGCCAAATTTACGGAAAGCGACTTTTCCCTTATTACATTTTGCTTCGTTTGTTTCGTTCCAAATATGCTAACCACCAACATATAATCTTTACCTTCACAAGTTGCGCTGACCCATGTGATAGGGGCAAAATTAGGGCTGCCATCTTCATTATAAGTTCCTACTATAAATGTTGGCTGTACACACATTGAATAACCTGTCCCTATTGACTTCCTTTTCACAAGAATGCCTCCATTTTTCCTGTACTCTACAACGTATTTTCCCTTGAAATAAAGAAAGGGCATTGAAAAGCTGATGTTTTCAATGCCCTTCAACGTTCCCGAGGTGACTTGAACACCCGACCTACCGCTTAGGAGGCGGTCGCTCTATCCAACTGAGCTACGGAAACACACTTTTATAAAGCTCTTCTATTATAGAATATTCCGTCTATAAAGTCAAGATTGACCTTGCGAGAATTCTCACAAAGGTGTATAGTAGAAGGTATCAAATATATAAAAATGGGGAGAGTGGTTGAAAATCTTTGGTTTTCAACCTAAATTTTGAAAGGAGCATAGGCATAAGTATGAAACTAGGACATGAGGGTAAGAAAATTGGCGTGTGCATGCTGTTTGCAGCATCCTGCTTTATAGCAGCATTTGTATTAATAGAATTTCATGATTTTTACATTGCGGTAGCAATCGCAGGAGTACTTTTGATGATTTCAGCATATCTTCTGCTGACTATAATGCTCTCAAAGAAAACAGAGGAATGGAGCAAACCGGAGCCGGAGGAAGAAGAGACTCCCAGTAACAAAGAAGCCGAATTCCGAGACCAAATAGGGACCTGCTTAGAAAGCATTGACCGGACGCAGCGCGCTATGTTTGCCATGATAAAGCGCAATCTGGAACAGCATGAAACAGACATATCAGCCATCGAAAGTACAATAGAAAGGCTTATTGCAGAGCAGGCATCCGGTATTAAAACACTTGTAAAGTATAATAAAGAAAACGCCAGACAATTGGCAATTAACGAGCGCGATTCCATATCCGAGCTGAAAAAAGGCATCCAAGACAGCTTTGGCAAATATACAGTCGAGTTAAAAGCCGCCTTTCAAGAAAGTATAGAAGACCTTTCCAATAAAACTGCTATATTGCCACAAACACCTCCACAAGAGACCGTGGCTGCAGCAGAAGCAGCGGTAGCTGCCGCAGAACCAGAAACAATAGAAATAACAGAAGCTCTGGCAGAAGAACCGACAATAGAAGAAATAACAGAAGAGACACTCTCTGAAGCAGAAGAATTGCAATTAGAGGACTTATATCCGACAGAATTTGAAGAGCCGGCAGAAGAAATCATCCTTCCGGAGACAGAAACTCTTGACCCAATCATAGAAGAAGTGCCTTCTGGTCCTGAACCAATTGAGTTCCCTGCGGAAGAACCTATAGAGCCTATTACGGAGCCTATATCTGACCCAAATGCACCGCTTAGTCCGGACGACATCGCAAAATTGTTTGCAGCAGCCGAGCAGACCGAAACTCTGGCAGAAGAAACAACACCGCCTGCACCGGAACCAGTCGAAACTCCGGCAGCTGAACCTGCACCAGCACTTGACCCAAATGCACCACTTAGTCCTGAAGATATTGCAAAATTGTTTGCTTCGATGGGAAACTAAAAAAACAAAACCCTTCTTAGAAAGTCTGATAATTTCTAAGAAGGGCTTTTTGTTGTCATAAAACCGACTCTGATTTAATATCCACTGCGTTTTCGTTTTAAATATTCTTTCTTCCTCTTCCTATAAGGAAGTTCAATCAATACAACATATCCCCCAAGCACTAACGTAAGCAGAAAGACAATCGCACCAATAATCAATGGGCGAAGATCCTTTCCACTATCTTCTATTTTCCCGCCATAAGAATTGGTGTTTCCGCTCAAGGTGGCAGTAACTTCTTCGTCTGATGATGAATCTGCAACCAACGTAACAGGGCGGCTGCTATAGTACATGATTTCAGCAGAGCCTGCATAATTATCAGCATAATAGTAGGAAACCTTACCAATGATGTTGTTGCCTTCTGCAAAAGAAGTGCTTGGCACAAGCTCCACCTGCTTTGTAAGGTTGGAAAGGTCAGCCTCTAAAGGAAGCACAAGAGATGTGCTGCTAATAGAAAGCGGCGACTGGACATCAAAAACAAGTGCGTCTTTATCCTCAAAAAGTGCAGGAAAAGCGTTTTTGGAAGCCATGTCCGATGTAGAAAGCTCATACAGATGAAAGTTTTTGAAGCTGTAGTCCAGCAAAGCTATTGTATCAGTGTATGCCTGGTCGGAAGTGTCTTCACGCATCACTACGCAGATTAAGGTCAGTCCATCACGTTCTGCACAGGTGACAAGAGAATTTTTTGCTATTGACGTATGGCCTGTTTTCCCAGCAAAAACACCATCATACTTGATTCTTTTCCGGATAATCTGATGGGTATTTCCAATAGGACGCGCCACATTAAGGTTTGTTTCAGGAATTTCATAATAATACGATCCAGAAATCCGGCGGAATGTCGTATAAGAAATTGCCTGCTTCGTAATCAATGCAAGGTCATAGGCGCAAGTTACATGTTCCTCATTATCCAGCCCATGTGGATTCTTAAAATTTGTATTGACACAGCCAAGCTCCGCGGCTCGTTTGTTCATCATGGCAACGAAATTATCAATAGTACCGCCGATATGCTCGGCAACTGCATAGGAAACCTCATTTGCTGACGCAAGCAGAATAGCGTAAAGTGCTTCCTCCATCGTTACCTGCTCCCCAACCGTCAGGCCAATCCTGCTGCTATCCTTATCAATGGAATGGATAGCATTATAGGAACAGGTCACGACATCAGAAAGAGGGCGCTGCTCAATAGCAAGCAGGGAAGTCATCAGCTTTGTAGTGCTTGCAGGGTAATACGCTTCATATGCATTTTTTTCGTAAAGAATCGTGCCGGTAGATGCTTCCATAACGATAGCACCTGCAGCGGTAATTTCCGGGGCCTCCGGCCAAGACAGCTTCTTTACCGGTGCAGTATCGTCTGCAAAGACGGTACTCGGAACAGATGCAGCAAGAAACAGAAAAACCAGAAGCCCGCAAAAAAATCGTTTCATGATGAAAATATGCCCCTTTCAGAAATTACAGAGCGTTCAATGCCTGCTCCAAATCAGCTTTAGGAACAGCTCCAACAATTTTGTTTACTACTTCGCCGTTTTTGAAAAACAGCAGAGTAGGTATGGACATAATTCCATACTGTCCGGCAGTGTTCGGAGACTGATCTACATTCAGTTTCCCGATTTTAACCTTCCCCTCATACTCCGTGGCAAGTGCTTCTACTACAGGCGCCATCATTTTGCAAGGGCCGCACCAGTCTGCGTAAAAGTCCACAAGTACCGGAAGTTCTGCCTCCAGAGCCTCTGTCTTAAAATTGTCATCTGTGAATTGAAATGCCATAAATATGCCTCCTTAATAGCATCATTTAGCGATGCTGATGTATTTTTTATTTCTTCTTTCTAGTATTGTCTTTTTTAGGCGGATTAATCAGCTGTTCTACTTCACGCAAAGAGCGGCTGATTACCAGTGCCTTTTGATTGAGTGTGCTGTTTCCTGCAAGACTGTTGGCAATTTTCTGCTTAAACGAATACGGCATGGCACTTCTCTCTTTCTTTTTCTATGTTACAATATATTCAGAAAAAAAGAAAGTGGTTATTGAAGCCAATATTCGCTTTCCTTTGACACTCTAATCCTAACGGTAAGCAACCAGTCTGCAGATTGGATTCCCCGCAGCAGAAAACTTTTCTTCATATTCTGTCATAATATTTCCTTCTGCATATGGGCTGTGATGCAAATCAAATGTCACATCACGCAGCTGCCAGCCTGAAGAAGCCGCTTGTTCCAAAGAAAAGTCAAACAGAGCACGATTATCCGTTTTAAATGCCACTTCTCCGCTTTTTGCAAGAACAGCATCATAACGAGCAAAAAACTCTGAAGAAGTCAGGCGCCGTTTGGCATGGCGCTCCTTAGGCCAAGGATCAGAAAAGTTCAGGTAAATTCCTTCCACCTCACCTGCTGCAAACATATCCGTAAGCTGTCCTGCATCTTCACAGAGATAAAAAAGATTGGAGATTTCTTCTGCATGCTCCCTTTTTTCCAAAGCCCGCACCAAAACACTGTCATACCGTTCCATTCCGATATAATTGATATCCGGATGGAGCTGTGCAAGCGCTGTCAAAAACTGTCCCTTCCCCATGCCGATTTCTATATAAATAGGATTGGAATTTCCAAATACATCTCTCCAATGCCCTTTTTGCTCTGATGGAGCCGGAATGACATAACGGCTCTGGGAAATCGCCTCGGCAGCACCTTTTACTTTTCTCAGTCTCATAATTGCCTCTTTTTATTTTTTTAAAAACCGATACACTGCAAAAGTATGTGCCGGTATTGTAATGCTCTTACATTCGTCGCCGGAAAGCACGATTTCTTTCTCTGCCACTTTCTTTGGTGCTTCTATTGTATTATAGGCATAAAGTTCATCGCCACCAAGTGAAGTCGCAACAACCGTGTCTATCCTGCTTCCTTCCACTTCCGGTTCAAAAGAAAACGCCTCTTTGGAAGCATTGACTAATTTTAAAATAGGCTCTTCTGCTTTTGCATCATAGGACGCCGATGCATATATGTTCTCCGGAAGCTCTGCTTCAACAGGCAAAGTATAGCTTCCCATATTCAATGAATACATCTTCTGGACATAATAGCTCGGTGTTCCATATGCAGTTTCTGCATCAAACCAAATCATATCCGGCGCCCACTGCACATAGCCAACGCGAGCGAGCAGCGGTGCATAGGATGCCATAATCACCACATCCGCATTGCGTTCGACGCCGGTCAGAAATGCTGCCTCAGAAAGCGCACCTTCTAATGTATTGCCTGACCTCATTCCGCCCATGCGCTTTGGATGTGCTGCATATTCGCCGGAAAATACTTTTACATCCCTTGGATATTCATCATAAAAATGCGTATTGGCAAAAAACCATTCCGGCGGCATATAGTAATGCTCATCCACCGCATAAGTAAAGTTATCTTTCTCCTTTGCCGCAGTATGATAAAAATTCCATGCCGCTTCATAGCGCTCGGTATGTACATCCGGACCAGCAGAACCAATCAGCTTTATTTCCGGATATTTTGCATGAATCGCTTCTTCAAATAACGTATAGCGCCTGAAGAAATCTACTTTCTCTGTTTCCCATTGCTCGTTTCCGATTCCAAGCAGCTCCAGCCCGAACGGTTCCGGATGCCCCATTTCAGCACGCAGCGCACCCCATGCCGTGTCAGTGCTGCCATTGGCAAATTCAATCAAGTCCAGTGCATCCTGAATAAATTCCTGAAAGCGAGGGTCCTCTACCTGAACAAGCTCTTCGGACTGATACTGGCATGCAAGCCCAACATTTACGACCGGAAGAGCTTTTGCACCAAGATATTCACAAAGCAGGAAGTATTCATAATAACCAATCCCAAGTGTCTGGTTGTAATGCGCATATCTGCTTGTATAGTTATTTTTCCTTCCGTTCTCATGCACCGCCCAGCGGTTCCAGTTGGCTTTGCGCCTTGTGATGTCACCAACGCTCTTTTTCCACTGGTAGCGGTTGTTTAAATCATTGCCTTCAATAATACAGCCGCCCGGAAAGCGCAAAAAACCGGGTCTCAGGCCTTTTAACAGTTCTGCCAGGTCCTTACGGAATATACCGCAGACCGCAGATTCCGGCATCATTGAAATACAGTCAAATTCCATTTCTCCGGCATCTTCCAGTATTATTACAAAGGAAGCGGCACGCACGGTCGCCTGTGCAGTCAGCAAAAGCTCGTAATGTTTCCAGCCATCATGACAGTCAGTAATGCGTATGTCAGATTCCGTTGCTGTATTATGTCCATTTGGGGCGCCTATTGCTATATCCGCCCCAAGGAAGCTGTCTCCTTCTTTCATGACGCGGAGTTTCAGAATTCCGCAGTAATCCAGTGCATTTGCATAAAAGCTGACACGGACATGTTCTCCTTTCTTTAAGAAAATGCCGTCATATGCCTTATTTGCAAAACCACACTCCGGACGCACACTGCGAAAATGCAGATAATGTGGATTTTCTTCCGTAAGAGGATGTGCCGTGCGGTATTCCATTGCCACAAACGGACATTCTTCCGGATATTTGCTCCATCCATAACCGCCATCATACTCCTGCATATAAGCGCTGTTCGTACCGGTCGCACGCAGGAATTCAAAAGAACGGTTCTCTATCATCTCCGCATACAGACCACCGTCCGCCGCATAGTTAATATCTTCAAAAAACAGCCCCATCATGCCTTCATGGATATCGGTTCCCTTTTTGTTCAAAAGCTGTATTTTCATTTTAACCTCTCATTCTGCCGCCATAGGCGGCTTTTAATCCAAAAGGGAACTTTGTGCGGCAGCACAAAGCTCTGATTGAAAAACCAAAGATTTTTCAACCTATTCTGCTTTCTATAATTCGCAATTTCCTACTGTTCTTGGGAACGGAACTACATCACGGATGTTGCCCATGCCGGTCAGATACATAACACAACGTTCAAATCCAAGCCCAAATCCTGCATGTCTTGCAGAGCCGTACTTTCTTAAGTCAAGATAGAAATCATAATCCTCTGCCTTTAAACCAAGCTCATCCATCCTTGCACGCAGCTTGTCGTAGTCGTCCTCTCTCTGGCTTCCTCCAATAATCTCACCGATGCCAGGAACAAGACAGTCCATAGCCGCAACGGTTTTTCCATCCTCATTTAACTTCATATAGAATGCTTTGATTTCCTTTGGATAATCCGTTACGAAAACCGGACGTTTAAACACCTGCTCCGTCAAATAACGCTCATGCTCTGTCTGCAAATCACAGCCCCACGATACTTTATAGTCAAAATTTTCGTTGTTTTTCTCAAGAATTTCGATTGCTTCCGTATAGGTAACATGCCCAAAATCGGAATTCAGCACATGGTTCAGGCGGGCAAGCAGTTCCTTATCCACAAAAGAGTTGAAGAAATTCATCTCTTCCGGCGCATGCTCCAGCACATAGCAAATTACATACTTTATCATGTTTTCTGCAAGTATCATGTCGTCCTTTAAATCTGCAAATGCGATTTCCGGCTCAATCATCCAGAACTCTGCCGCATGCCTTGTTGTATTGGAGTTCTCTGCACGGAACGTTGGTCCAAACGTATAGATATTGCGGAACGCCATTGCATAAGTCTCGCCGTTTAACTGCCCGCTTACGGTGAGGTTGGTCGGTTTCTGGAAGAAATCCTGCGTATAATCTACCACACCATCTTCATTTTTTGGAATATTGTTCAAATCCATTGTTGTCACCTGGAACATCTCTCCTGCCCCTTCGCAGTCGCTTCCGGTGATAATTGGCGTATGCACATAGACAAAATCCCTCTCCTGGAAGAATTTATGGATGGCATAGGCAGTCAGGGAACGCACACGGAACACCGCCTGAAATGTATTTGTTCTTGGGCGCAGATGCGGCATCGTACGAAGAAATTCCATTGTATGCCTCTTTTTCTGCAACGGATATTCCGGTGTGGACGCTCCTTCTATTACAATCTCTTCTGCCTGAATCTCAAATGGCTGCTTTGCTTCCGGTGTCGGCACCAGTTTGCCCTTTACGACAAGCGCAGAACCAACATTCAGCTTGCAGATTTCCTTAAAATTAGGAAGCTTATCATGGTATACGACCTGAAGCGGCTCAAAAAATGTGCCGTCATTTAATACGATAAAACCAAATGTTTTAGAATCTCTGATACTGCGAACCCAGCCGCCAACACAAACGGTCTGCTCTAAATATGTCTCTTTTTCACGATATAGCTCACGGACTGTTATCAATTCCATAATCCCCCTTTTCCTTTCCGCCTCTTTTCCTAAACAACAGAATTCACACTTTACAGGAATCTATTGTCATGAATGAAGGACGCGCTCTAAGGCGCATTCTTTTTTCTCAAAGTATATCTTCATTTTATATAAAAGTCAAAGGTTTTATCCATAAACATCCGTCCTGATACAAACTAAATATTATCCTAACCGATATAGCAAATAAACTTCCGGAACGTGATGATAAATATGAGCTGCATAGCGTCAGCGTACAGAACCCAACTCCTTTTCTAACACATCAGCGAATCGCTGGATTACAGGCCCAAGGGTTTCTGCGTAATTGAAAATCTCCGAATCGTTACGATATGCCATCGGGCTTTTACGAATTTCTAAGGCTACCTTTAATGCATCGGTAACAGGACATAAATTATGATCTAATACCCATTGTGCTGCATCTGTTTTAGATGTTACAGTTCCGTTTCTGAGTGTGTAAATCCCTCTGGCAATATCCAAAAGCCAACCGAAAGAATAAAAACTGCGATTAGTCGTTTGTGCATACTTTCGAATGCTCTCATAATGCTTTTTTACATCATTATAGAGAGCAGCATATTTAGGCATCTTTAATTGGTTACGGACATCTACACCATACAGCAATTGCCCATTTTGCAGCAACTCGGTCATGCAAAAACTGTCAAATTGATATATATCAGTAATTCGCTGACCGCTGGTTCCCCAGTAAACCACACAATCAGATTCTTGGGAAATGAATGCGGATAGTGTAAGCATCCCTCCTTCAAATGAGCGGTAATAGGGATTGCCTGCTTCATTCTCTAATAGTTTCTGCCGCAGCATTACGAGTTCTTGGGCTTGTGACTGTGATATGCTCTTTTGTGTCAGCACAAGAATATCAATATCACTCCATCCTAATCTGAAATCATTCAGAACAGAAGAACCATAGAGATAAATAGAGGGCTGATTATCTGCAAGGATTTTGCTGATTACAGAAGTCATGCGATTGATGGCTTTTTGCCGAAAGTACTGTTCTTTGGTAATCAATAATTCGATAACTTTGTTTTCTTGCCGATATATTGTAAAACCAGCGGATAGATGCGTTTGCAGTGCGGCACTCCGTTCCTCTTCAAATTCATTATGAACGGCTTCGATGCCCATTTTTTCAAAGGCGTATTGTAACAGCAGCCGTAAGGCGGTTACCGCATAGCCCTTTCCACGATATTTCGCTTCCAAAACAATTCCCATCTCATACCAACCAGCATCCAGATTCCTATGAACATTGACTTCCCCAATAAATTCGCCATCGGATTCTCGGACTATGTAAGCATAAAAGCGATGAGGTTCTTGTCCAATGAAATGAGTGTACCAATCTGCCCACTTGTTTTCGGGAAAATCAATGCACCCTGTTGCTTTATCATAGCCATTAAAATTCAAGTCATAGCCCTTGTTGTAATTCATGGCATCAGGATCTTGCATGATTTTCCGACGATACCAAAGCTCCTCATAAGCTGGAATGTGTAAATATAATGACTCTTTCATAAATTCTCCTAAAGGAATAGCATTTTTCATATGATTGTGCTCATAGGGAACATATCTGTGTTTTGGGACTTCTTTCGTGTTCTTTGCTGTCTGCCCTGCTCCTGCAACTGTCTGAGCCTGTTTCTGACGCTCTCCCTTTCGGGAGGTTTTGACGGTCGGCGCTTTTCCTTTACCTGTCGCTCCCACTCGGCAAGGCTGTGGTTGTATTGTTCTACAACAGTTTCGGATTCTCAGTAGGTTCCCATAAACACCTGCACATCGGGATAACTCTGTCGGCAAATGCTGCTTCTTCCTCACGGTGAGTAGTGTAAATAACTGTAGCCCTGCTGCTTCTTATGTAGTTCATTAATCTTTCGGAGTGCTCCTTGTCCAATGAAGCTGTTGGCTCGTCAAGAAGAATAATTTCTGCCTTGCTGTTGGAAAAGGTCCTGGCGGCATTGACTCTCTGCTGTTCCCCTCCTGAAAGCTGAGATATGGAAGAAATTTCACGGTTTGAAAAATCAGAGACTCCTGTGGCATTTTTTATTTTCTCTAAGCTTATCTCACTGAAACTGCCCATTGAAATATTATCGTCAATGGTAGTTTCGTAAAGCTGAGAAGCGGCAGGCATATATGAGAAAATACCGTTTTCTCTAAAATATTCCGTATCGTTTGCCGGTGATTTACCAAACAGTGTTATACTGCCGGATGTCGGAGCATACATACCCATAATACAGCGAAGCAATGTAGATTTTCCGCTGCCGTTTTCACCCATTATTGCAATATGCTCCCCCTCTTTTATACTCAAATTAATATCCGACAGAATTTTTCTGCCCTCTGATTCAAAACATAACCCGTTAATTGTCAGGGCGCAGCTATCGCCATAATCTTGAGATTTCTTTTCTCTTTTCAGACTGAAAAGCTCCTTACCATTGTCAATCGGCACGGTATTATATGGGATAAATGTCGCCATCTGCTGAATATTTTGCGTTTGATTTCCTGATTCTTCAATAATGCTTTTAACGGAGGCCAGATTTCCTCCCGCTATATTCACACTGTCAGGTAAAAATCCCAAAACAGGATAAATAAATCCGCTTACCAGCTCGCTTATAACTTTTTGCAGGGAAATATAAAGATTATTCTTTTTCAGCTGCTGGGACTGAACTCGGAAAATATCCCTTCGGGTTTGGTCAAAGCGGCTTTTCATAATATTTTGCAGGCCGTTCATGTTGATAAAATCCGCTTTATACATGAGCTCTTCGGTATTTCTATTTTTTTCCGTTTCAAAACCCTGGAGCTCAGAGGCATATTTTTCAGATATACCTTTAATCTTTTGACCCGCAAAAATTGTTATGCCTATATGAGCCAGAATAAAAAGCGAAACGGAATAATGCACATTAACCGATAAAATCAGTAAGACGCCTATCACAAGCACGCTGATTGCATATCTAATGATCATAACCCATAACGAGAGAGCAGAATCCGTAAACGCCGTGATATTCTGGAGCAAATCTTCATCGTTATATTTTGATTCTCTTTCACCGTAGGGCAGCGCAAACAGATCCTTATACAAATCCGCTGAGCCTCTGTAAATAAGGTTTGCGCACAGTACATTTCCGTATACATTGATCATGTAATCTAATATGAGCATTAATAATGTAGCCATAATAAGCGAAATAATCATCCCGGGAGTTACACGCATGCCGCTTTCTATTTTACCGATCATATATTGTATCATGAAAGGCGCAGTCAAGGGCAGCGCAAAGGATATGAAGGAAAATGCCGCCAGCAAAGCCGTAAATTTCAGCTTATGATTTTTTAAAATTATGGCTGTTGATTTAAGTCTGTTTACCATTTTCATTCGCTTTTTCCTCCCATGTTGAGAATCTTTACAGAACCTTGGGAATCATAGTCAAAATCCGTATGTGAGGACATAATAAGTATTTGGGATTTTTCTTTGAGTTGCGCAAGGACTTTCCCAAATATCTCCTCTCGTGAGTCAGGGTCTACTGCGGAGAAACTTTCATCCGAAATGATTATGTCATAATCTCCGTAAAAGGCTCTGGCAAGGCATATTCTCTGCTGTTCTCCTGAAGACAGATTAAGCATGGAAATATGGGTGTCTATCCCCTTTTGAAATTGAGGAATAAGATTTATTAATCCTGCCTGCTCCAATGCATAACCAAGCTTAATTTCGTCTGCATCTTTAAACATTGTGATATTTTCTTTAATTGTGCCTGAAATAAGCTGAGGTTCCTGACTTAAATATAAAATTCTGTCCCAAAAGGAGTCTTCTTTAATATTTTTTAGATTTTTACCGCCACAGATTATATTTCCTCTATAGCTTTTTAAAATACCTGCAAAAATTTTTAGCAAAGTGGATTTACCGCAGCCTGACGCTCCATTTAAAATCAAACATTCACCTGATTTTAAATCTATATTTAATTTTTCAAAGAGATTTTTTCCTTGGAATGCCTCGCCCTCATCTTCATAGGCAAAGCTTAAATTTTGCGCTGAAATTGAAGTGATTTTTGCTATATCTTCAAATCCAATAGAAACTTCGGCTTGTGGGGTCAGCAAAGCATTTATTCTGCTGTCCATGCCCTTAAGCTGCTGATAATCTGAAATACAGGCGGGAATTTGATATAGAGAATTGGTCAGAAACCCCACGGCCGCCAAAAGCACAATTAAATCGCTGATTTCAATACTGCCTTTGGAAACCCCATATCCCCCAATAATCAATATGACGCAGGTATTCAAAATTGTGTTTGCCGAACCTAAAATTCTTTGCATTGTCATTGTGCCTAAAATTTTTCCCTGGTCAATTTTATAGTCTGCAATTTCTTTTTGATAGGGTTTAATAACCCTTTCACCGTTGAGGACATAGGCAGCTTCACGATTTCGTACCAGCTCCGCATTGTGATTATAAATTGCGCCCATATGAAAATAAAGCTTTTCATTTTGTTCCGGCAGT
>CAJTZB010000037.1 GCA_910583815.1 uncultured Lachnospiraceae bacterium | reverse complement strand
ATCAATTATGAATATTGTACTTTTAGAGCCAGAAATTCCGGCAAATACGGGAAATATTGGGCGGACGTGTGTGGCGACAGGAACCAGGCTGCACTTAATTGAGCCACTTGGATTTGATATCAGCGACAAAGCAGTGCGGCGTGCAGGGATGGATTATTGGAAGGCTCTGGACCTTGCAGTATATAAGAACTTTGAGGAGTTTCTTCATAAAAATCCAAATGCAAAGTTATATATGGCTACCACGAAAGCAAAGAGGGCTTATACAGAAGTTTCTTATGAACCAGATGCATATATTATGTTTGGAAAGGAAAGCGCCGGGATTCCGGAGGAAATTTTGCTTGATTACCAAGATACATGTGTCAGGATTCCGATGATAGGAGATATTCGCTCTTTAAATCTTGGTAATTCTGCGGCAATTGTGTTGTATGAGGCGCTTCGCCAGAACAATTTTGAAGGGATGCGCATGGAAGGAGAACTGCACAGGCATCGTTGGGGATAAGTGCCTCGTTTTGAAAGGAGTATGCCAGGGAATATGGATGAACGAGCATGTAAAGTATTAGAATACGACAAAGTCATTGAAATGCTGAAACGGTACGCGGGTTCAGAACTGGGACGCGCCCGCTGTGCCGATTTGAAACCACAGACGGATGTAAAAGAAATCCACCGGATGCAGGAAGAGACAAGGGATGCGCTTGCAAGAATTTACAAAAAAGGCAGCCTGTCGTTTTACGGACTTCCGGATATTCGTGGAGCGCTGAAGCTTTTGGAGGTTGGTTCTTCTCTTTTGGCAGTAGAGCTGTTAAAAATCAGCTCTGTGCTGACGGCAACACAGCGTGTAAAAAGCTATGGCGGAAAAATAAGCGAGGAGCAGGAGGCAGACAGTCTTTCAGAGCGTTTTGAACTGTTGGAGCCGCTGCAGACGTTAAACAATGAAATACAGCGCTGTATTCTGTCGGAAGAAGAAATTGCGGATGACGCAAGTCCCGGCTTAAAGAGCGTGCGCCGCCAGATGAAGATTATAAATGATAAAATCCGTGACCAGCTGAATACCATTGTCAATTCGCAGGACTCTAAGACAATGCTGCAGGACAGCATTATTACGATGCGCAACGGCAGGTATTGTCTTCCGGTCAAGCAGGAATATAAGGGACAGTTCGCAGGGCTGATTCATGACCAGTCCTCGAAAGGCTCAACGATTTTTATGGAACCTGCTTCGGTTGTAAAGCTCAATAATGAGTTAAGCGAGCTGTTTTTAAAGGAAGCAAAAGAGATAGAAAAAATACTGGCAGAACTTTCTGCACAGGCGGCAATGCATACCGAAAATCTGGTATACAATACCGAGACACTGACGGAACTGGATTTCATTTTTGCAAGGGCGTCGCTTGCAAAGGCGATGAAAGCAAGTGAGCCGCTGTTCAACGACAGAGGCTATATCAATATCAAAAAAGGAAGGCATCCGTTGATTGACAGCCATACGGTTGTGCCAATCGATATTTTCCTTGGAGACGAGTTTACATTGCTTGTCGTGACCGGGCCAAACACCGGAGGTAAAACTGTAACGTTAAAAACTGTGGGCCTGTTTACTTTGATGGGGCAGGCTGGCCTGCATATTCCGGCGTTTGATGGTTCGGAGCTGGCGGTGTTTGAAAACGTATTTGCAGACATTGGAGATGAACAGAGCATCGAGCAGAGCCTCAGTACGTTTTCCTCGCATATGACGAATACCGTCCGGATTTTGGAACAGGCAGATGAGCATTCCTTGGTGCTGTTTGATGAGCTTGGGGCAGGCACCGACCCAACCGAAGGTGCGGCGCTTGCAATGGCAATTTTATCTTATCTTCATGCAAAGGGAACGAGAGTGGTTGCCACGACGCACTACAGTGAGCTGAAAGTATATGCGCTTTCTACTCCGGGCGTTTCCAATGCAAGCTGCGAATTTGATGTGGAGACGCTTCGCCCGACCTACCGGCTTTTGATTGGCGTGCCGGGGAAAAGCAATGCGTTTGCAATTTCCAAAAAGCTTGGGCTTTCAGAAGATATTATTGAAATGGCGAGGTCTTTCATTGGAACGAACGACCAGAGCTTTGAAGACGTAATTTCCGGCTTGGAGGAACGCCGTATTGTGATGGAGCGGCAGCAGGCTGCCATTGAGGAAAATAAAAAGGAAATCGAACTGCTAAAGAAGCGCCTGACGGAAAAATACGACCGGTTGGATTTGGCAAAAGAGAGGATTCTCAGAGAGGCAAACGAGCAGGCGAGGGAAGTGCTGCAGCAGGCCAAGGACTATGCCGATGAGACAATCAAGAAGTTCAATAAATGGGGCAGTTCCGGCAACATGAGGGAAATGGAGCAGGAGCGTGCAGAACTCAGAGGCCGTCTCGGTGAGCGGGAGCAGAAGCTTACGGTCAGACAGAGAGCAGAGGGCAAACAGTCAGGAAGGGAATTCCATGTTGGTAATACGGTGCTTGTTCTGAGCCTGAATCTGGAAGGGACAGTGATTTCTGCCCCAAATGCAAAGGGCGATTTAACTGTTCAGATAGGAATTATGCAGACGCAGGTCAACCAAAAGGATGTGCAGTGGATTTCTGATGGAAAGAAGCAAGAGCCGATGGCGAAAAAGACTGCCGCAGGGCAGATTAAAATGAACAAATCGCTTTCCATCCATCCGGAACTGAACCTGATTGGAATGCGTGTGGACGAGGCGCTTCCGGAGTTGGATAAATATCTGGACGATGCTTATCTGTCTCATCTGCCACAGGTAACGATTATTCACGGAAGAGGCACCGGGGCATTAAAGGAAGCAGTACATTCACATTTGAAGCGTATGAAATATGTAAAGCAATATCGGCTCGGAACGTTCGGTGAGGGTGACCAGGGCGTTACGATTGTGGAGTTTAAATGATAAGAAGGCTTTGAAAAATCCTTTATTTATGTGAGTTGCAAGCAAATTTATTTAAGTGTTGGAAATGATTTGGAAACATTTTTAGAATTTGCGGATGATGAAGCCGATGCATAGTAACGGTTAGTGGATTATTGAAATGGGAGGTTATATTATGCAAAGACCATTAACTTGTGTTGAAATTTGCGCAGGAGCAGGTGGTCAGGCTCTTGGGCTTGCGTTGGCTGGATTTACTCATGTTGCACTTGTTGAATATGAAGCGGATTATTGTAAGACCCTGAAATTAAATCGCCCTGAATGGAATGTAATATGTGCAGATGTTCATGATTTTGATGGAAAACCTTATCGGGGAGTGGATTTGTTGGCAGGCGGTGTGCCTTGCCCTCCCTTTTCGATTGCAGGCAAGCAACTAGGGAAGGATGATGAACGAGACTTATTTCCTGAAGCGATTCGATTGATTAAAGAAATTAAACCTAGGGCTGTTATGTTGGAAAATGTGAGAGGATTTTTAGATTCAAGTTTTGATGAATATAGAAAACATATTCTTAATGCTATAGAAATCCTTGGATATGATACACAAATTAAGCTATTAAACGCTTCCGACTTTGCTGTTCCACAGCTTCGCCCTCGTGTGGTGATTGTTGCTATACGAAAGGACGAAAATGTTTCTTTTTCATATCCAAAAGGGCAATTAGGATGTGCGCCTACAGTTGGAGAAACATTATATGATTTAATGGCAGAGAATAGATGGAAGGGCGCTAAACTTTGGGCGCAAAATGCAAATAAGATTGCGCCAACTCTGGTTGGCGGTTCAAAAAAGCATGGCGGTCCTGATTTGGGTCCGGTAAGAGCAAGAAAAGCGTGGGCTGAACTTGGCGTAGATGGTCGAGGAGTGGCTAATACAGCGCCAGAATTGGATTTTGAGGGAATGCCTCGCTTGACTAGCAGAATGTTGGCTAGGATACAGGGATTTCCTGATACATGGACATTCGGAAAAAAGAAAACTGCCGCTTGCCGTATGATTGGAAATGCGTTTCCACCACCAGTAGCGCAGGCAGTGGGAGAAAAAATAAAGGAGTGTTTGGAATATGAATGCGTTGATAGCAAATTCGAGATTTCATTTTCACGAGCGGTTGTTTGAAACGAATACATTAACATTGACCAAAGCAGGTGTGGCATCTAATGCGGATACCAGCAGTAGGGGATCCAAGGCGATAGCGGGAAAAATAGTGGACATTTTGGTGGATGAATATCATCATACAGTTAATACTGTTGATAAAATTTCGGGGCAGACGCTTGGAAAGCAGTTTGAATTATTGACGATGGAATTTTTGCAGAAAACATTTCCACATTTGCAAAATCTCCGCCCTGGGCAATGGTCGATATTACAGCTTGGAAATAATAACAGATTGAAAACAAGTGATTTTGAGCAATATGAGCATTTGGCGTATTTGAGTGCATTGACAGCAGAGAATGCACACTTAGCGGCGGCATTGGGAAATGATTACCTTGTTGCACCAGATGTGGTTATATATCGTAATCTCTATGAAGATGGAGAAATCAATGCGGAACAATACATAGTTGATGATAAAATCAGCAGAATGGCAGATATTAGGAAGGCGAATGGCGGCAAGCCGCTACTTCATGCGAGTGTGTCGGCAAAATATACGATGCGGAGTGATCGGGCACAGAATAGTCGTACAGAAGCGTTGAATTTGATTCGTAATAGAAAAGGACATTTACCTCACATTGTTGTAGTGACAGCAGAGCCTATGCCTAACCGATTAGCATCGTTGGCACTTGGAACTGGAGATATTGATTGTGTGTATCATTTTGCGCTTTATGAATTAGTTCGAGCAGTAAAAGAGGTTGGTTCTGAAGATGCGGCTGAAACTTTGGAAACGCTTGTACAGGGGAAGCGATTGAAAGATATTTCAGATTTGCCGTTAGATTTGGCTGTATAATGATTAAGTAGAGTGCAGGTGTGAAATACAGATGAAAAGTGTATTTATTATATTGGGAAATGGATTTACAATAGACTTTATAAACAAATACAATATTTTTCTTGAAAATAGAAAAGAGAAGAGAGTGAGTATAAATGTTCAAAATCTATTTCAATATGGGGAGGTAATAGGGACACCCTGGGATGATAAGCCTGGTTTTTTATCATATAAGGTATGCCCTGCTTTATGGACTTTAGGGGCTCGACCTAATAATAATGCGGCGGAAAGTAATGCGTTAATTGAAGAAATTATTTCTTGCGCCAATATGTTTTTTGATTTTATTAATGATCCAGATCAAAAAGCGAAAAGATTGAGCATGATAAATTCAGATGATGATAGAATATACTTGCGTGCTTATTGCGAATTAATTGTTTATTTGAGACAGTTGTTTTCATGGTATGATTCACTGATTGATGATGTGTTATTAAAAGAATTTGTTTCAACATATTCAGATTGGGGGTGGCTTTCATTTCTACAAAATTTGAATTTAAAAGAATTTAGGAAAATTATTTTTGTATCATATAATTATGATGTTTGGTTGGAAAGAATATTAAAGTGTTTGGGATTAAACTATAGTGTATATGGATTTGATAACAAGGAAGATGATGTTATAGAAATAATAAAGCCACATGGCTCTATTAGCTTTGTTCCAAAGAATCATATAGATAGATATGAGATAAATTATAATGTGGATGTTGATGGATTGAAAGTAGATGAGTTGGAATTAAAGTATGATGGCTTGACAAAATATTCAACTGGTGCAATTATTCCTCCAGCAGGGGATTCTGCAAGACTACAGGTAACTTCGTCATGGGCATCCACTATCCGAAATGAGGCTATCAAAAAAGCAAAAGAATTGTCAAACGATAAAGAAAGCATCGTTGTAATCTGCGGAATATCTTATTGGCATGTTGATCGAAGAGAAATTGATGAGTTGCTGATAAACCTTCATTCAGATACAGAACTTACATTTATCAATCCTGTTCCCCCCAGAGACTTGAATGCAGTGTTAATTAGTATTTTTAAGAACTATGTGCTGCAGACATCATCAGATAATATCGGAGGAATTATTAATGGCTAAATTTTTTGAAAGAAACTCGACTAAACTTACAGTATCAGAATTTTACGACAATTATAGATTGAAAAAATATAATTTTGAGGCAAGCTATCAAAGAAAGAGTGACGTTTGGGCAGAAGATAAAAAATCTTTTTTGATTGATTCTATTTTTAAGAACTATCCGATTCCTGCTATATTTATGCGACCTATTGTGGATAGGGATGGAAAAACAAAATATGATATCGTTGATGGAAAACAGAGACTTCAAGCGATAATCAGTTTTATTGAAGAAGAGATACCATTAACAACATATTTTGCAGAAGATGGGTTTTTAGATGAACAAAGTAGGAGTTTAGCAGAAAATATCGCGGGGAAAAAATTTGAAGATATAAAGAAGGAAAAGGATAGTGGAGACTACGTTAAACAATTTTGGACATACGCATTACAAATTGAATATTTATATGAGGATGATTTAGATTTAGTTTCCTCTGTGTTTGATCGATTAAATAGGAATGGAGAGCCACTTAATCCGCAAGAATTGAGAAATGCAAAATATTCAACTACGCCTTTATTAAGGTTAATTAAAGAATTATCAAATATATCGTTCTTACAAGATAAACGTGAGCGTTTGAAAATCGAACGTATGGAAGATGAAGAATTTATTTCAGAATTGTTTTTTTTGGTTTTGAATAAGAAGACTTTAGATTCCACACCGGCTGTATTAGATGCACAATACGAAAAGTATAAGGATAATATAGAGATACTTGAAGAAGGAGAAAAGGAATTTAATAAAGTTATTGATTTTATGGGAAATTTGGAATTAGACTATGAAAATAATAAACGGCTATGTTGGAGTACCCACTTATATACATTGTTTTCATTTTGCTGGTATTGCATAAATAATGATGTTGAAGTCGAAATAGTAAAAAGTTCTGTTTCAAGCTTTTATAATGAGTATTTTTCAAAAAATACAAAATATACTGGTTTTTTGAAGGAATATAAAGAGGCTGCATCTAGCAGGACGCGTTCAGCAAGCCAGAAAAATAATAGAATGAATGCCCTGCTTAAATATTGTAGTCTAAATGTGGCAGAAAAAATTTAAACAAGTGGCAATATTTTGGCAGGGGAAAATTAGAAAACTAGAATAAATGATGTAAATGAAGTAAAAACAGCGTGTATTTGCATAAGACTTAAATAATTACAGTTAGCATCGGTATACTGACGCTAAGAGTAACAAAGGACACGCCAAGTTTAAATAGCAGACAGAAATGAGAGAGGTACAATGGCAGTAAAACAGAAAATACTGATTGTGGATGATGATGCGAACATCGCGGAGCTGATTTCGCTTTATCTGACAAAAGAATGCTTTGAGACGAAAATCGTTGAGGATGGCGAAGAAGCGATAGCAGCATTTTCGGAGTTTGAACCAAATTTGATTTTGCTGGATTTGATGCTTCCGGGCATTGATGGCTATGAGGTCTGCAGGACAGTACGGAAAACTTCATCCGTTCCGATTATCATGCTGTCGGCAAAAGGCGAGGTATTTGATAAAGTGCTTGGGCTGGAGCTTGGTGCAGACGATTATATGATAAAGCCGTTTGACTCCAAGGAGCTTGTGGCAAGAGTCAAGGCAGTGCTGCGTCGTTTTACGCCAGTAAAGGAAGAGCCAAAAGCAAATACAGGCACGGATACGACGCAGGTGCCGAATGCACAGGCAGGCGAGTATGTGGAATATCCGCAGCTTTGCATCAACCAGACAAACTACTCCGTTACCTATCAGGGAATGTCAGTAGAAATGCCGCCAAAGGAGCTGGAGCTTCTCTATTTTCTTGCTTCGCACCCAAATCAGGTCTTTACAAGAGAACAGCTTCTGGACCATATTTGGGGCTATGAGTATATCGGCGACACAAGGACCGTGGATGTCCATGTTAAGCGGCTGCGGGAAAAAATCAAGGACCGGGAGAACTGGAGCATTGCAACCGTTTGGGGAATCGGCTATAAATTTGAGGTAAGGTAAATAATGAAACCATCTTCGCTGATTGTCAGGCTGACTGCGTTGTATCTGTTTGCTGCGCTTTTTATGTTTGTGCTGTTAAATACGGCAGGTATGAAGAAAATGCAGGGGGCGCTGACGGAACATAAGAAAACAGAATTATATGAAAAGGCAGGCTTGCTTACGTCGGAATATCTGACGGAATATTATCAGCAGAAAGTCAGCTTTCCAGAGTTAAATGACCGGCTTGCAATGGCGGCTTCTGTCACCGGAATCAGAATCTGGATGGTCAGCACCAATGGGACAATTGTGCTGGATTCGGACGGAACGGCACGCGGACGGCGGGTAACGGCAGAGGATGCTTCCTTTTTGGAGCATACGTTTTTGGAAAATGTGCAGATTAAAGATTGCATAAGGGAGCCATCTCTTTGCGTTATTCAGCCTATTATATATGAATATACCAAAAGAGGCTATCTTGTGCTGTCTGTCCCAATGGAAATACTTTCAGCAGAAGGCTTTTTCTATGTGGATTTTGTAAATATTTGTTATCTTTTGTTTCTGCCAATCCTGCTGCTTCTGTTTGTGCGGATTTATATGCTGACGGTACGGCCTGTGACCAGAATGACTGAAGCGGCAAGACGTTTTTTGCGTGGAAATTTTAAAGAGCCGTTGGTGCTTAACTATCCGGAAGAATACAATGAGCTTGGAAATACCGTAAAATATATGGGGGATAAGCTAAGGAACGCAGATGATGAGCAGCGAAAGTTTGTATCAAATGTATCACATGACTTCCGCTCGCCTTTGACCTCTATCAAAGGCTATGTAGAAGCAATCAAAGATGGCACGATTCCTGTTGAATTGCAGGGAAAGTATTTGGATGTTGTTTTGTTTGAGACGGAGCGCCTGGAGAAGCTGACCGCCAACCTGCTGGAACTGAACAGCTTTGGAGATACCGGTATCAGCTTGCACAAATCAGTATTTGATGTCAATCAGATGATTAAGCAGATTGCATTGGCTTTTGAGGGACTGTGCAAGAAAAAAAAGCTGGTGCTGAATCTTGTCTTTTCTTCCAAGGAGCAGTTCGTAGAGGCTGATATGGACAAAATCCAGCAAATACTGTACAATTTAATTGATAATGCGGTAAAGTTCAGCAATTCAGATTCTTCGATTCGGATTGCGACAGAAGAAAAGGGAAGTAAAGTATTTGTTGCTGTAAAAGACTATGGAATTGGAATTCCAAAAGAGAGTGTAAACCGCATTTGGGAGCGTTTTTATAAAACAGATTTATCACGAGGAAAGGACAAGAAGGGAATCGGGCTGGGACTTTCCATCGTGAAGGAAATCATTACGTCACATGGAGAAAACATTTCGGTAGTCAGCACGGAAGGCGTTGGGACGGAGTTCATCTTCTCTTTGCCAAAAGCAGAGGAAGAGTAGCAGGCTTTGTTTGGAAGCGCCGGTTTGGAGGTGCATATGGCAGAAGGACCTAAAGAAAAAAAGGAGCAGGAATATCAGTTTATCAATGAAAAAATAGTGTCAAAGCGGAAAAGCAGATGGAAAAAACGTCTGATGTCTTTGGGCTTTACGGTAATCTTGGCGGTAATTTTCGGTCTTACGGCACAGCTTACGTTTTTACTTGCGGGAGAGCCGTTAAAACGTCTGCTTGGCATTGAGGAACCGGGGCGGCAGGAAGTCAACTTTCCGCAGCCGACACCGACTGGACTGGCAAGGCCGTCTTTGACACCGACGCCGACCGGACTGCCGGTTTCGCCGAAGCCGCTGACACCAAAGCCAACAGAGGAACTGACAGGAATGCCGTCCGCACCACCAGAATGCCTGACGCCGAAACCAACACCAGAGCAGCCGGCGCCGACGGAAATTTCATTTGTTCCGCCGGAAAACCTGACACCGGAGCCGACAAAGGGAGCAGAAAATACAGCAGATTCTTACATTATGCTTTATGAGAAGATAACGGAGCTGGCAGAAGAAGCGATGAAGTCCCTTGTTACGATAGAGGCAGTAGAAGTCGGAGTTGACTGGTTTCAGGAGACTTATGAAACAAGGACAGGCATGACCGGGCTGATTCTGGCAAATGACGGAGTGGATTTGTTGATTTTGACAGAAGGGGAAAAGCTTGCGCTTGCAGATTTGATTGAAGTCCGTCTGGGAGACAGCAGCGTTCCCGGAAGAGTCTTTTCTTCGGATGCTAATTATGGACTCGCGGTTGTTGCAGTTGCACTTGAGAGCATTCCTGCAGAAGTGCTGGAAGAAATAGAAATCGGGAAAGTTGCGCCAGAAAGCCAGATTCGGCTTGGCAGCCCGGTCATTGCGCTTGGTGCGCCAAACGGCTATGACGGCTCAATAGAGTTTGGCATGGTGACAAGCGTTGGCAGCAGCGTTCCGGTCACAGACGGACAGGTTTCCTATTTTACAACAAACCTGACAGATTATAAACAAGGATATGGCTTCTTGATTAATTTGAATGGGGAAGTGATTGGCATGCTGACCCATACGCATAAAATCAATGTCAATGATGGCGTTTCTTCTGCGGTTTCTTTGGATGCGCTGCGAGGAGTTATTGTAAAGCTTCTTAATGCGTCAGGTATGGCTTATTTTGGCATACAGGGAGAAGACCTGCCGGAAGCATTGCAGCAGGCAAGCGGAATTAAGCACGGAGTATATGTACACAGCGTGGAGAATGCTTCTCCTGCGCTTGCAGCAGGCATTAAGACAGGGGATGTGCTGATTCAGGCAGACGGAAACGAACTTTTTGGAATCCGAGATTTTACAAAGGTGCTGCTTGCGGCAAAAGAGCGGGAAGTACTTAAGATCAAGCTGCTCCGTACAACAGGAGAGGGCGTCCGAGAGCTTACGATTGATGTCATGCTGACAAAAAAGAACATGGAGCAGTAAATTTTAGAACAGGAAATGGGGACGAGTATGAGATATTTAAAGGAACTGAAAGAGGGAGAGATGCTTTCGGAGACCTATTTGTGCAAAAGCAAGCAGGTGCTTCAGACAAAGGCCGGCAAGAGCTACTATTCTCTTGTATTGCAGGATAAGACGGGCACATTTGACGGAAAGGTGTGGGACCTTAGTTCCGGCATTGAGCATTTTGAAGCAATGGACTATATCCATGTGGATGGTCAGATTGTAAGTTTCCAGAATGCGCTGCAGTTTAATATCCGCAGGGTGCGTAAGTGCCATGAAGGAGAATATGACCAGAAAGAGTATATGCCTTGCACAAAAAAAGATGTAAAAGAAATGATGCAGGAACTGACCTGCTATATTAAGAGTATTAAAAATGAGCCTCTTCGGATGCTTGCAGAAAAGTTCTTTATTGAGGATAAAGAGTTCGCAAAAAGGTTCCAGAATCATTCCGCAGCCAAGGCAGTGCATCATGGATTTGTTGGTGGGCTGTTAGAGCATACGGTCAGTGTGACGCGGCTTTGTGATTATATTGCAAAGAATTATCCGGTGATTCATCGGGATTTGCTTTTGACGGCGGCGATGTTCCATGACATTGGGAAACTAAGTGAACTTTCTGTATTTCCGGAAAATGACTATACCGACGAAGGGCAGCTGCTTGGACATATTTATATTGGGGCAGAGATGCTCAGCAAGAAAATAGATACGATTCCGGAGTTTTCAGAAAAGCTGAAAAATGAGCTGCTGCACTGCATTTTGGCGCATCACGGCGAATTGGAATTTGGTTCTCCAAAGAAGCCTGCACTTGCAGAAGCACTGGCACTCAGCATGGCAGACAACTTGGATGCGAAGCTTGAGACAATGACAGAGCTGCTTGTTGGAACAGAGGAAAAGGGCTGGCTCGGATTTCAAAGGCTGTTTGAATCCAATGTGAGAAAGACAAGCGATTGATGGCAGGGATTTTTTGAATAGAGGATTTGTAAATGGAACTGTGGGATTTGTATACAAAGTATCGTGAGTGCACAGGAAAAAAACATATTCGTGGAGAGGAGATACCAGAAGGATATTTCCATCTCTGCGTCCATGTGTGGATAAAAAATTCCAAGGGGGAATACCTGATTTCAAAAAGAGCAGCAAACCGTCCGACATTCCCATTATTGTGGGAGTGCGTTGGAGGTTCTGTTATACGAGGGGAAACAAGCCTGGAGGGTGCAATCAGAGAGGCAAAGGAAGAGGTCGGCATTGATTTGCAGCCGGACCAAGGCAAGGTTGTGTTTTCAAAAATCCGTGAAACGATTGACGGACAGGCATCGCGCGATATTATGGATGTATGGCTGTTTCACTATGACAGCGAGAAAAGCCCTCTGGAAGAGCTTAAAAACGCAACTACAGATGAAGTTGCCGATTGCAGATGGATGAAAACAGAAGAGATAAAGGAACTGTTTGATACAGGGCAGATGGTCTATTTAATGGACTATTTTTTCTGTGCATTTGAAAAGCCGGAACCGGATTACAGCAGTATTATCGGCAAGACTGTTTCCGGAAAAATCGACCGTCCGCTTGGTTCCAGCCATCCAAGGCATCCGGATCTATATTATCCTGTCAATTATGGATATGTTTCCGGGGTGTTCGGCGGCGACGGTAAGGAACAGGATATTTACCTGTTGGGTGAGGACCGGCCGGCAGAAGAATTTATAGGAAAGGTCATTGCAGTATTTCATCGGTTTAATGATACGGAGGACAAATGGATTGTTGCCGCGGATGGAGCACAGTTTTCTGATGAGCAGATACTTGGGGAGATTGCGTTTCAGGAACAGTTCTTTTACGGAAAACTGTATCGGTAGAAAGGAAACAGATGGCAGAGATAACGAAAAATCAAATTGTGGCGATTACAATAGAAGATATGGGAACAGATGGAGAGGGTATTGGCAGATATGAGGGCTATACCCTCTTTGTGAAGGGTGCCGTACCGGGTGACGTGATTCGCGCCAAGGTATTAAAGGCAAAGAAAACCTATGGCTATGCAAAAATTGAAGAAATGCTGGTATCTTCGCCAGACCGTGTAACACCATGCTGTCCAGCAGCAGGAAGATGCGGCGGCTGTCAACTTCAGCAGCTTTCTTACCAAAAGCAGCTTGCCTATAAAGAACAGAAAGTAAAAAACTGCCTGCAGAGGATTGGTGGTTTGTCAAAGCAGGCGTTGGATTCTATAATGGAACCAATTCTTGGAATGGACGAGCCATACCATTACCGCAACAAAGCGCAATATCCGGTAGGCATGGGCAGGGACGGTGGGCCTGTGATGGGCTTTTATGCAGGCCACAGCCATACGATTATTGAACAGGCGGACTGTGCCATTCAGGAGCCGATAAATTCCGTGATTTTGAAAACGGTGCGGGATTTTATGAAAGAATATCAGATTCCTGCCTATGAGGAAGAGTCTGGCAGGGGTCTTGTCCGCCATATCCTGACAAGAGTCGGCTATGTGACAAAGGAAGTCATGGTATGCCTTGTTCTTCACGGCAGGAAGTTTCCTTATGCAGAAAAACTTACAGAACGGCTGAAACAGGCAGTGGAAGGCTTTTCGGCGGAATCTGCGCAGAGAAAAGAGTATATGCAGAAGATGGAATATGGAAATGTATGGGAGACAGAAGTTCCCCTAAAATACAGTTTAAAAAGCATTTGCCTGAATGTCAATATGGAGCGCACGAACGTGATTCTTGGGAAGGAAATACTTCCTGTCTATGGAGAGCCTTATATTACGGACGAAATTGGTGGAATAAAGTACCAGATTTCGCCGCTTTCTTTTTATCAGGTGAACCCAAAGCAGACAGTGCGGCTTTATGAAAAGGCGCTGGAATATGCGGACTTAAGCGGCAATGAAGTTGTCTGGGACCTATACTGTGGCATCGGGACAATTTCGCTGTTTCTTGCTAAACAGGCAAAATGGGTCTATGGTGTTGAGATTGTGCCACAGGCAATTGAAGATGCAAAGCACAATGCCGTTTTAAACAGCATTGCAAACGCAGAGTTTTTTGCCGGAGCGGCAGAAACCGTTATGCCGGAAAAATACCAAGAGAGCGGTGGCACAATGCACGCTGACGTCATCGTCGTGGACCCACCGAGAAAGGGCTGTGAGCAGAGTCTGCTTGATACGGCAGCAGCTATGCAGCCAGAAAGAATCGTGTATGTATCATGTGACCCTGCCACTCTTGCAAGAGATGTGAAGTACCTTGGAGAAAAAGGATATGAAGTGAAAAAGGTGTGCCCGGTGGATATGTTTCCGATGACGGGGCATGTGGAATGTGTGGTGGGAATGCAAAGGAAACATATCTAAAAATCCTTTGTTTTAGGCAGTTTTATAAGCATTTTGTGTTCGTGGAAGATGAAGAGGGGAATCGGAAAAAGAGAGTTGAGAAGTATTTTGAGGTTTCGGCAGTGCTTGATGTGGGGGGCGGGGATACAAAAGGAATTTGTTTAATAAAAAACTTGAGAGGAAAAATCAGTTGTTCGGAATTCACGAACAACTGAAAAAATATTTGGAACATTTAACTGAAAAGGAGATGAGCGTTTGCAAATACAATTACAGTACTTAATAGTTTTTATACTACAGCCAGATATAAACATATTGTTTTAGCAGATGTCCGTAATGCTACGATTGAGTGGTATGAGGTTGATAAAAAGAAAACAGTGGATGCAAATAATAATGCTAAAATACTTTTGGATAAAATAATTAAAGATATTTTAATAAATAAGAAAAGATGTCATTTTTTAATTCCAGAAAAATTTGAAAAAGTAAAAGAATTAAATGATTTAATAGATTTAAGAGTGGTTCATTTACGAAAGAAAGGTATTTCTCATAAGGGAAAGAAAGGTGTTACTTATAACGTATACTATTTGGATTATGCTTGTTATACAAGTACAAATTTATTTCATAATAAAATAAATACGAATCTTTTATCTGAAATAGAAACCACAGATAATTTTAGAGATATTAGGAGGATTTCATTAGAAGACAAATTTTTTGAGGATTTCAATATAGAAATTGGTGATAGTTTTAAATGTCCAAGATGTGGCAATATGGTAGATATGAATCATCCGGCATATGTAAAACAAAAAATTTGTAATCATTGTTATGAAAAAATAGAGGATTAGATTATGAATTTGCAGCAGAAAATATAACTTTAATAGGTGTTTTGCGACAAAAGGGGATTATGTATGAAGAAACTGATTGCAGAAGAATATAAACGATTTGAAGAGATCAAACAAATTCGTGAGGACGGTTCAGAATTTTGGAGTGCGAGAGAACTTGCGGTTGCTTTAGATTACACCCAGTGGAGAAATTTTACTGGCGTTATAAAAAAAGCAATGATTGCCTGTGAGAATAGTGGACATGATATTTTCCACGATTTTGCTGAGGTCAGCAAAATCGTGGAAGCAGGAGCAACAAACAAGCCTGTAAAGGATTATGAATTATCCAGATATGCCTGTTATTTAATTGTGCAGAATGGCGACCCACGAAAAGAAGTGATTGCATTGGGACAGACGTATTTTGCAATCCAGACGTATCGTCAAGAGGTGGCGGACCATTTTAATGAGTTGAGCGAGGACAATCGAAGACTTGTTGTGCGTGGAGATATTAAGCAATGGAATCAAATGCTTGCGGAAACAGCACATAAAGCAGGTGTTATTACAAACGAGGAATTTGCAATTTTTCAAAATGCGGGTTATATGGGATTGTATGGAGGCTTAGATGTAGACGATATTCATACAAAAAAGGGATTAGAAGTTGGACAGAAAATCCTTGATTATATGGGTAGTACGGAATTGATTGCAAATCTGTTCCGCATATCCCAGACCGAAGAAAAATTGCGAAAAGATGAGGTTGATAATGCCAAAACGGCAACGTCGGTTCATTATGCTGTGGGTAGAGAGGTAAGGTCTGCAATAGAAAAGATTGGCGGGACAATGCCTGAGGATTTGCCCACTCCAGAAAAGAGCATTCAACAGATAGAAAAAGAGCAGATGGCTCGTTTGAAAGCAAAAGCCAAAAAGGGAAAATTGATGCTTGATGAGTAGGACGAGAAAGTATGGTTGATATTGGGCATGGGTATAGAATTGCGAAAAATTGTATTCCTATACGAGTGACAAGGCTGAAAAATTGTGTTTACATAGTAGCTCCGACACATGTAGAAGTTGTGTGCTTGCTTTCCAAATTTAAATTGAATCATTATGTAGAAATAGAACTTAAACTGGAAGGCATGGGATAAAAGTACAACAATGTCCACCTGAGAAAGAACTATTGATTGAAGATGCGTTAAAGTATTTTAAGATGACTTGATTGCTTTTCATTAGTTTGTTGTTGGTACATGTGCGACTTACCGCAATGTATATTCTTTTGAAAGCGCTTTACGATGCGGCCAAAGACGTATCTGCCAGAATAGAAGTTGAAATAGAAGAAGTAAAGTATCAAAAAGAGGTAAAGAAGTGCATAATCAGGATAATATAAATCAGAAATCGAATATCATTATTTATACAGCACAAGATGGTTTGACAAAAATTGAAACAACTTTTGACGAAGATACCGTATGGTTATCCATTGACCAGATGGCTGAATTATTTCAAAGAGACAAATCAACAATTTCAAGGCATATAAAAAACATTTTTTCTGAAGGTGAATTGGTGAGAGAGTCAGTTGTTGCAAGTTTTGCAACAACTGCGGCGGATGGAAAAACCTATCAAGTTGGCTATTACAATTTGGATGTCATTATTTCTGTGGGTTATCGTGTGAAATCCAAACATGGCACGCAGTTCAGAATTTGGGCAACTAATATACTGAAAGAATATATGATAAAAGGTTTTACGATGGATGATGAACGATTGAAAAATCTGGGCGGAGGAAATTACTGGAAAGAGTTATTAGATCGTATTCGGGATATTCGTTCATCGGAAAAAGTGATGTACCGGCAAGTGCTTGATCTTTACGCTACCAGTGTGGATTATAATCCCAAAAGCAGTGAATCTATCACTTTTTTTAAAATGGTTCAAAATAAGTTGCATTATGCAGCACATGGGCAT
>CAJTZB010000036.1 GCA_910583815.1 uncultured Lachnospiraceae bacterium | reverse complement strand
CAATTTCCATCCGTACCCTGGATGGAAATTGCTCTGCCATATCGAGGGTGTCGGGAGGACAGATGCGGAACTAAAATAAGGAGAAAAAATCATGGCAGATTCATTAACCAATATCCGGTCACGTATTGAAGCATTAGGAATGGGATTTCAATTCATAGGAACTATAAAAACAAATATGAATGGAGTAGAACGAGAAACTTGGCTTTTAGAATATGAAGGCTCCCAGTTCGTTTTTGTAGCCGGTCAAAAAAATGTTACTTTAGGATGGAACCCTGACCGATGCCCTTTGGGAAACGGAGTATTAAAGAGCCTGCAGGAAGAATTTGCTTTAGGCCATGAACATTATCAGAACGAATTAGAAGAGATAAAAAGCGACTATCAAGAGCAAATCAAACAGGCAGAGGCGGATAGCGATGCCGCAAAAGCGGAGGAACTGCGTTCAGAACTATCTGAACAATTAGAAACCCTGAAAGAAGAAATGAGCGAAGGCGGTTACACAGCCTGGGAAGATTTCATGTCCAAATGGAATGAACGTCTGTCCCAATGTTTATCGCCGATGCGAACGGCTGATATTGGTGATATGATTGTAGAAGTGGACAGCCGATATATAGAAGGAGAAGCATTATCCTTAGAGCAGGCCGTCTGCTCACTGAAAAAAGGCCCTTTTACACTGGCAACAGAAGATGAATGGGAATATCTTTGCAATGGTGGGACACGCACATTGTTTCGGTGGGGCGATACAATGGACAACGTCATAACAGAAATTAATAATATAGGAACTTCAAATCAATCCGAGGAGAAGTCCATACTGGGACAGCCCAATATGTTAGGATTATTGATTGCATATGATTCTTATAAAAATGAAATTATTGATCATACGCTGTATACAAAAGGTGGTGACGGTGGGTGTTCGCTCTGCGGCGGTGATGGAGCAATCTATGTCCTTCCTTGCTATACGGCTTTTTACCGCCAGTCAATGGATGACTTCGATGACACCTCATTGGAAGATGGATATTTTTGTTACCGGCGGATTATCCGGTTACCATAAAAAATTTCTGCAAGCAGCAAAAATTTCTGCAAGCAGCAAAAATTTCTGCAAGCAGAAATTGCAAATCTGCTCCGCAGATTTGGGAATACATACACTCTGCGACTCCGTTTCCTACAAAGTAAAAAGTTGCCATATGCGCTGCTCTTGCAGCACATATGGCAATTACAGTTTCCCATAAAGCTTATACCATTGCAACCTCATCAAATACAGGCAAAAGTGCCGGGTACAGCCTCCGGAATACTTTATATTTCTCTTCATATTTTGCCACAAGCTCCGGCTCTGGCGAAACAGAGTCCACAACATGAACCAGACGTTCCCCGGCTTCTTCCACACTATGGAATGCCCCACAGCCAACTGCCGCCAAAATAGCGCCGCCATAGCCAGGACCCTCTTCGCTGTTGATGCTCTCTACTGTCACATTCATGATGTTGGCAAGCATCTTTCTCCAAAGATAGCTCTTTGCTCCGCCCCCCATCACACGCACACGCTTAATTGTCACGCCAAGGCTTCTTGCAATTTCCACGGAATCCCTAAGTGCAAATGCAACACCTTCCAAAACTGCCTGTGTCATATCTGCCCTTGTTGTATCCAATGTCATTCCAATAAACGTGCCGCGCGCATTTGGATTATTGTGCGGGGTACGTTCTCCCATCAGATATGGAAGATAATAGACATGGTTCTCACCAAGCGCCGTTATGTTTTCCTGCTCGGACGCATATTCTTTGGTTCCAAGAATATTATCCATCCACCATTTGTTGGAAGAAGCCGCAGAAAGCATACAGCCCATCAGATGGTATCTTCCGTTTGCGTGAGCAAACATATGTAATGCATTGTCCTTGTCTACTGCAAATGTATCGCTTGCTACAAAAACCGTGCCAGATGTGCCAAGCGACACGCTGCACATTCCATGCTTTGTCGTACCTGTGCCGACAGCTCCTGCCGCATTATCCCCTGCACCTGCAATAATTTTAACCTGCTCTGAAAGGCCAAAGCGTTCTGCCATCTCTTTTTTAATGGTTCCTACCGTTTCATAGCTTTCAAAAATCCGAGCCAGCTGTTCTTCTTTTATGCCGCAAAGCTCCAGCATTTCTTTCGACCAGCATTTATGCTCCACATCAAAAAGCAGCATGCCCGAAGCATCCGAAACATCAGTACAATGCACGCCGGAAAGCAGATAAGCAAGGTAGTCCTTTGGCAGCATGATTTTAGCAATGCGCGCAAAGTTCTCCGGCTCATGCTTCTTTACCCAAAGAAGCTTTGGCGCAGTAAATCCGGTCAACGCCATATTAGCAGTATAGGCAGAAATTTTCTCCCTGCCAACCGTCTGATTGAGATAGTCGCACTCTTCCTTCGTCCGTCCGTCGTTCCAGAGAATCGCAGGGCGGATAACATTATCATTTTCATCCAAAAGCACCAGCCCATGCATCTGCCCGGCAAAGCTGATGCCTGCAATTTCTTTTATGTCGCACCGGGAACGAAGCTGTTCCATTGAAGCTTCCATCTGCGCCACCCAGTCCCATGGTTCCTGTTCCGACCAGCCCGGTTTTGGAAAACTCAGTCCATATTCTCCTCCTGCAGAGGCCTGAACCACGCCGTTTTCATCCATAACAAGCAGCTTTATTGAAGAAGTCCCCAAGTCAATTCCCAAAAACAGCATCTGTCTGCCCTCCTTCTTAGAAGTTCTGCCCATTCCATCCCCAGTCCTTTATGCCCTGATAAGTGACATAGACCGCATTTCCCGGAATTCCAAGCTCCTTCTCTAAAATGCGGCAGATTTCGCCGGTCATTCTATTGTAATCATCAGAAGTTGCTGCCCCATACAGGCTGACAGAAACAAAAGCGCCTTTGCTTAATTTCTTCCCACCCAGATATAAGTCATAGTTGTCCTCAAATCCAACCATCAGATAATGTTCCGTCTTATGCAGAACGGAAACCGCACGGCCAAGCTCCGACTTAATCGCGTCGCGCTTTTCCTGTGGTACTGCTACTGTAATTTTAGAATCAATAAATGGCATACCATCCTCCTATTTGAGTTCCGTTTCTGCATTCCAGCGCCCATTAAGGGAAGGGCTGTTCAGCCCCCTATTCGTCTGAAAGCCCTTCCGGGCGCTTTCATTCCGAAACTGTTTTTATAATGCCCTCAACTGATACATATCTTACCATATGCTGCGCGCTCTCGCAAGCCTATCGCACAAATGCGCCGGAATGGGTATCTGTTGCAAAGGTCACGGCATTGTACAGCACCAGAACATCCGTAATGCCATACTGCTCTATAAAACTGGAGATTGGCATATTAAAATAACGGAAGTCCACCATATATACTTTTTTATAATTTCCTACAGTAAACGGTGCGAAACAATGGGCATAAGAATCTTTAATAATAAGCAATGTCCCCTTGCCTTCTCCGTTTGACGTGATTTCTGTCAGTCCGTGGTTTCCATCCAAGTAATAAGAATACTTATCCTTCATAGAAAGATATTTTTCATTGTACATCGTATCCATTTTAGAAGCCATATCAAGCGTAACTTCCACTTTGGAAGGCGTACTTGGCAATTCAAAGCGGTGCATGGTATCCTTGCTTAAATCGAGATTCAGCTTTGAGTATACCGTTCCGTGAAACTCTTCTGAAACTGCCGTCTGCTTTACATCTTTCAAATCCGGAACTTCAAATCCCATTGCCTCCGCCCATGCCTGATAAGCATAAAATGCTCCAAGCGTTGTCCAGTGGTGGTCTGTCTTATAATAGATATATTCATCCGCATGTGTCATTAACATATCACGTACATCAAGCGCCGTTCCTTCCGGCAGGCGTTCATATAATGAATCCAACATGCCGTTCTGGTCAAAACCGGTCGCAAACATCGGAAGCTTATCAAGCAGAATCTCTGATGCCGTTGGCACAAGCATTATTTTGACATGATCCGTACCAAGCTTTTCTGCATACTTCTTTGTAAACTCCTCCAAACGCTCTAAACTTTTTGCAAGCATCTCCGCATCCACTTTAGAAGTCTCGTGGCGTTCGATGAGATAGCCGTCCTTCCCGATATAAACTCCGTTTACATCCTGCTTATTGATTGCCATCTCGCTCAATGTTTTTAACTGAATCCACTGGTCACGCAGGAAAAACTGGTCCGTAATATAAGTTTCATAATCGGAGGTAAATTTTCCTTCAAACAATGTTTTCCACGAAAACTCCGGCGCAGTAGCAAGCATGCGGTTTTCATTCTCAGAAAACGTACGCTCCGGTGCAGCAAATGTTGCTCCGGTAAAGCCAAATACCAAAAGAAGGAATAAGATAACAATGCATTTGGAATATTTTATCTTTTCCATAGAACTCTCCATTTCTGTTCTTTATTTAAAATCTGAAATATAAGAACGGATTATATGTCGCATCTACAAGATAGGCCGTTGAAATAATAAATACGAACGCTACGAACGCTATCTGAAGCACTGCCTGAACACCCATCCCGACGCGCGGATGCTTCCTGCCTGCAAGCATAGCCTGAAGCTTTAAAACAAGCCGTTTCGGATATGGCGTTGCTGCAAACAAAAGCACAAGAAGCAGCACTGCATAGCTAAACAGCAGATACAGCGTTTCTGTATTTACAAAGCCGGCACCTGCAAGCCCAAACATTGCTTTCAGGTATTCTGCTCCCTTTGCCATATTGTCAAAGGCAAAAATAGCCCAGCCAACCCAGACAAGCACAATCGTATAGATATGGGAAAGGATTTTGTGTTTCTTTAAAAAGTCAAGCCAGAACAGCTTTTCTAAAATAAGAAAGACTCCAAAATATGCTCCCCAAATCAAGAAATTCCAGCTTGCGCCATGCCAGATACCGGTCAGCAGCCAGACGATGGCAATATTACGAATCTGCATCGGAAGTCCCTTGCGGTTTCCGCCAAGCGGAATATAGACGTAAGAGCGGAACCAGCTGCCAAGCGACATATGCCAGCGCCGCCAGAATTCCGTAATGCTCCGCGAAATATATGGGTAATCAAAGTTCTCAAGGAAATGGAAGCCAAGCATCTTGCCAAGCCCAATTGCCATATCGGAATATCCGGAGAAATCAAAATAAATCTGGAATGCATACGCAGTAATCCCAAGCCATGCAAGCAATACCGGCACCTCTCCCGACGGCCGCGCACTGATCATATCCCAAAGCAAACCTATATTGTTTGCAAGCAGCACTTTCTTTCCAAGACCGCTCATAAAGCGCATCACGCCTTCTGCGAAAGAATCCATTGTTTCCTTTCTGCCTTCCAGCTGTTCTGCCACCGTATTATATTGTACAATTGGACCAGCAATCAACTGTGGAAACAGTGCAACATACGCACCAAAAGAAATAATGTTTTTCTGCGGAAGCGCGTCACCACGATAAATATCTACCGTGTATGACATCGTCTGAAATGTATAGAAGGAGATTCCGATTGGCAGTGCCAGTTTAAGCAACGGAATTTCTATGCCCGGAATCAAATTTAAGTTTCCAATAATAAAATCTGCATATTTGAAAAAGCCAAGCAGCGCCAAGTTGATAACCATCGAAGATGCCACCACCAGCCTCGCTTTTTTCATTTCATTCTTTTGTTTCAAAGTATATACAAGCCTGCCATGTGTATAATCAACTATTGTGGAGAACAGCATCAGCACTACATAAACCGGTTCTCCCCACGCGTAGAATATCAGGCTTGCAAAAAATAAAACTGAATTTTTTATTTTTCTCGGCGCCAAAAAATAAAGCACCAATACTACCGGCAGAAACCGGAATAAAAACATCAAACTGCTGAATACCATAGCTCCACCTATTCCTGCTCTTCGCTGTTATATTTTTTGTAATTACTTTCTTTTTCTATCCAAATCCAGAGTTTAGCAATGTCCGTCAAAGTAAGCTGTGTCATTCCAAAGCGTTCTGAGTCCATATTCCCATAGGTTCCCACTTCTCCTGCTGCCATAAGTTTCGTACCCACAGCAATCTCTGCCGGAATGCTTTCTGCCATATTCCATTGGATAGCAGCCAAAGTCCCTTGCACAGCCTCTGTCTCCAATGCTTCTGCAGCTTTTCCCCAGGACTCCAAAAGAACCCAAAGAATTCTCTCTCCTTTATCAATGGATTCTACTGTTCCGGTAAGCTGCATCTCTTCCTGCTCCGGCAGCATCCGATAATTTACCAGACCCATCCTCTGTTCATTCTCTCCGGAGGTCTCTGACAGCAATGCAATTCCGTCATTCCCTGGCTGTCCTACGCCGGTTCTGCTCCCATGCCGCAATACAAGCGCACCCATGCCTGCCAAACCGATACATACAGCTACAGCTGCGGCAATGCGCAAAGCAGGCATCCGCCATGCATGCATCTCTGTCTTTTTATCTTTCTCCACATAGTTTGCAGCTTTTTCATAAATTCCTGCTATAAACTCTTCATTTGATTTCATACTTCCCTCATTTCTGTAGGGCAAGAAGCAGCGCTTTTCTGGCACGGTACGCCAATACCTTTATCTGAGGGATGGTCTTGCCCATGACCTTTGCCGCTTCCTTTAATTTCATTCCTTCCAGTTCTGTAAGTACCAGCACCCTTTGATACTCCTCTTTCAATCCATCCAAGGCATCATACAGCTCCTTCCTGCCTTCCTGCTCAAGAAACTGCATTTCCGGGCTCTCTAAGCTTCCGTACTCTTCTTCTGCTCCGAAATCCGTCAAATATTCTTTTTGGGATTTCCTCACAAAGTCTACTGCCTTGTGATGTCCAATGGTGTAGAGATATGTTTTAAAGGATGCCTTTCCTGGCGCGAAGCGCTCCTTGTGGACATAAACTTCCACAAATGCATCCTGCGCCAGGTCTTCGGCAATCGTAATATTCTTTATGATACGGTTCAGGTAGTAAATCAGTCCGTCTTTATAACGGAGCACAAGACGCTCAAAGCCTGCATTGTCTCCATCCAAAAACGCGGAATAATCTTCTGTATCTACAGACATAGTGTTCCTCCAACAAAATCCTCTGCCTGCTATTGTATCATATTACCTGTACAGACTGCAACCTCTGCTGTTTTACTCTGTAATTCCGGTGTGCTTCTGAATCACGCGAATTGCATTGCTGCTCACGTTCTGATAATATTCAATCAGCTCTTCATCAGATGTTATCCAAGAATCATCATCCAGTACGCCGCCTAAAATCGAAAAGCATACGTAGTCTCCGACCGACTCAACAACTGCACCTCTGACTCTTGGCGCATTCATCGGATACTGGAGCGACTCATTAATCAGATACTCTTTATAGTCATTCAGTGCCTTCTTCACATTTTCCACATTGCCTTCAGAAGCATCTACCAGCACAAGCATGTCTGCATGTGCGGAAATCATTGCAACATCTACAATAATATCATCGCACCAAGCCGGATCAAGCTTTAACACATCCTTCAGATATTCCTGATCATCCTGACGCTGCATGCTTGGCCAGTAGCTCTGTCCATATGCTCTCTTGATTTCATTGTGGATTTTCTGAAGCTCTGTCCACGGAGTCACTTTGATGTCACCATTTAACACGCCGTTGATTGTATCAACTGCTACCTGATTGGAAGCTTTATATGCTTCAATCTGCTTTGCAAGCTGTTCTTCATCTTCACCTTCCGGAAGCTGTGCCACATCGCCGTCACCTTCCATGTTATCCTGCACATCTGCAAGCCCGCTTAAAACAACAAAGTAAACATAGTCGCCAACTGCTCCTGTCAAAGAAGCCTGTACCTTTGGCATGTTCATCGGATACTGGAAGGAGTCATTGATTAAATAATCCTGATAAGCTTTCATTGCAGCTGCCACTTTATCCACATTTCCCTCTGTCGCATGGATAATTGCAAACGTGTCCACATTCATCGTCATCATCGGAACCTCTACGACTGCATGGTCATACCATGTCGTATCAAGCTTTAAGGTATCCTGCATATAATAGCTTTCTCCCTGCACCTGCATATCCGGGCCATATGCTGTGCCATATGCCTCCTGCACCGCCTGATATATGTTCTGTACCATCTGGCCTGCATCAGCGCTCTGCTCCGGCTGTGGTGTTGGTGTCATATCCTCAATAGGCGATGGTGACGGTGTTGGCGTAGCTTCTCCTTCATTTTCTTTCTTTCCGCATGCGGCAAGCATGACCGCTGCTGCTAAAACTGCCATTGTTAAAAATTTCTTTCTCATATTTTCCTCCATTCATTAAAATCGCATGATTTTTGTCCTACACTCATTATTCGCAGAAAAGCCAAAAAGGTTACAGCAGAAATTAAAAAATTTTTATTTTTTCTATTTTAGCGTTGGTGTACAGACGCTAGTTATAGTGTTGAATACAAAAAGGCAAAGCAATTCTGGTTTGCTTCGCCTTTTTAACATCAATATACAAATAAGCATATTCCTTATATTTTACAATGGTGTTCCGCCAATATATACCTGCTGCAGAGTCCAGTCTTTATCCGCCACAAGCAAATCCGCATACATCCCTTCTGCAATGCTGCCAATTTCTTTTCCCATTCCGATAGATTCGGCCGGAAGGCAGCTGGCGCTAAGAACAGCCTGCTCTGTGGGAATCCCAAACTTTATTGCCTGTACCATTGCTGCATACACATTGGTAGTAGACCCTGCAATCGTACCGTCTGCAAGCGTTGCCTTACTATCTTTTACAAAGACGGTAAGCCCTCCAAGAGAATAGGTTCCGTCCGGCAGTCCTGCCGCCTGCATCGAATCCGAAATCAACAGCTGGCGCTCCGGGCGCATTGCAAACATCATACGGATAATTGCCTCATGCAGATGAATGCCGTCACAAATCAGCTCCGTGAACATCCCACAGTCAAATGCCGCGCCAATAAGCCCCGGCATGCGGTGATGCAGCGGACTCATTGCATTAAACAGATGCGTTACATGGTCCGCCCCTGCCCATGCCGCCATCTTTGCTGTTTCATAATCGCAGCCAGTATGTGCCAGCGAAACAACAATCCCACGGCTTCTGCATTCCTTAATAAAATCCGCTGCACCGTCAAGACATGGGTCTATGGATACGATACGGATGCAGTTTCCGCTCAGGCTGTTCATTTCTTCAAACCATGCCATATCTATGTTTCTCAGATATTGTTCATCATGAGCCCCTCGCTTCGCTTTTCCAAGAAACGGCCCTTCCATATGAATGCCAAGCAGCCTTGCTCCGGAATGCGCCTCTTTCCGATATGCCCCAATCGTTTCCATTGCCCTTCTGATTGCCGAAGGCTCGTTTGTCATTGTTGTGCCAAGCACCGATGTAACGCCACAGGCAGCATAGGAGTCACACAATGTCTGCAGCCCGGACCTATCTGCAAAGTTAAAGTCCTCTCCTGCCCTGCCATGCGAATGCACATCCACCAGCCCCGGCAGAAGCAGCCTGCCATCAAGGTCAAGCATTTCTTCGTCTTCTTTCAAAAGTATTCTGTCCGCAACCTCTGCAATTTTTCCGTCTTCTATACGCACTTCCTTCTTCTGAAAGCGTCCTTCAAAAAATACTTCTCCGTTTCGGATAATCATGCCGCCATCCTTTCTTATGACATAATAATTCAGACAGGCTCTCCTTACTCAAAACATGTAATCACAGTAAGGTTCGGATGGAACTGCAGAATGGAAGCAGGGACTGAAGGTGTAACTGGCCCATACAGCGCCTTTTCTACAATTTCTTTCTTATCCGGGCCGTTTGCAATCAAAAGCAGCTTCTTAGCCTGCATAATAGACTTAATGCCCATAGTAATTGCCTGCCTTGGCACATCATCTATGCTTTCAAAAAACCTTGCATTTGCCTGAATTGTGGATTCTCCAAGCTTAACAATATGTGTCGTTTTTTCAAATGCCTGTCCTGGCTCGTTAAACCCGATATGCCCATTATGCCCGATACCAAGCAGCTGCAGGTCTATTCCTCCAACTTCTTCTATCAAAGCGTCATAACGGCGGCATTCTTCCTCCGGATCAGCCGCCACGCCATTTGGCACATAGGTATGTTCTAAATTAATATTGATATGCCTAAAGAGGTTTTCATTCATAAAGTAACGGTAACTCTGCTCATTGTCTCCCATCAGGCCTACATACTCATCCAGATTGATGGACTTCACCGCCGAAAAATCAATATCACCCTTTTTATACCACTCAATCAGCTGTTTGTAGGTGCCAATCGGCGTGGAACCCGTTGCAAGCCCAAGTACGGCATGTGGCTTTAAAATCACCTGTGCCGAAATCACATTAGCAGCTTTTCTGCTTAAATCTGCGTAATCCTTTGCTTCAATAACCCTCATTTACCTTTCCTCCGTTTCTTTGCCCTTGTTTTTGTATCACCTGTGCGCTGTCTTTATCATAGCACACTTTCCCATCCTTTGACAAACAAAACAAACACTCTCGCCAAAATAACAGTTGAAACAACAAAAAAAGCATACTATAATTATCTGTGCTATAGTAAACGATAAAACGATTTTTTTGCCGTTGACTATATAAATAAGCTTTTGTAGGGGAATACTACTGCTTTAAATACCACCATCACCCATCAGGTGACAGCAAATCAGGCCCTGCAAAGAATGGAGGCTTTTGTGAAAAAGAAAATAAGAGAATTTTGTCTTTTGACAGTCGGTGTGCTATGCGTCGTTATTGGTGTTTATTTCTTCAAATTTCCGAATAACTTTGCAATCGGCGGCGTCACCGGCCTTGCCATGATTATAAGCAACCTGACCGGCGGTGCCATAAGTTCGGCAACTGTTGTTACGATTGTAAATACTGTCCTTTTAATTATCGGAGTGTTCGTTTTAGGAAAAGACTTTGGCATTAAAACAGTCTATGGAAGCCTTTTAATGTCCGGGACGCTCCAGCTTTTGGAAATTATCTATCCTATGGATACACCGTTTACTTCCGAGCCGGTGTTGGAACTCGCATTTGCGATTGGTTTCCCTGCGATTGGTGCTGCCCTTCTTTTCAACAATGGCGGCTCTACGGGCGGCACGGACATTGTAGCAATGATTTTAAAAAAATATACACCGGTTGATATTGGTCAGGCACTGCTTTGCAGCGACTGTATCCTGACACTGCTTGCCTTTCATGTATTTGGAATGCAGACGGGGCTTCTTTCCTTCCTTGGACTTATTTTAAAGTCCACAGTAATCGACAGTGTTATCGAAGGCATGAACCTTTGCAAATATTTTACTGTTATCTGTGAAAATGCGGAGCCAATTGATGATTTTATCGTGAATAAGCTGCACCGGAGCGCAACTGTCTGTGATGCTACCGGAGCCTTTTCCGGAAAGAAAAAGAAGATTGTTTTGACTGTTATGACAAGAGCCCAGGCAATTCAGCTGCAACGCTTTATTAAAGAGTCGCAGCCGAGCGCCTTTATCCTGATTACCAATACGAGTGAAATTATTGGACGCGGTTTCCGCGGCCTATGACAGTACTTTTCTGCCGTAATATTCCCTGTCTGCATCCTTGCCGTTGTAGTGCTTTCCCGTAAAATGCAGAAACAGGGAATTAAACAGCAGGAAACAAAGCATACCAACCAATGCACCTATCAGTGCAAAAATGAAATCGTCTATATCACAGCGGTTCAAACGGAAGATAAACTGAACCGTTTCTATTACAAGCGGCAGCACCATCAGAAGAAGTATCCTCACCACCACATGCAGTTTTGCACAGACCAGTGCAATCAGGAAACCATATGGAAGGAAGAATGCCGCACGGTACAACAGATAATAGATTAATGCTCCGACCGGCACAACATCATTAAAAATTGCTTCAATATACGCTGCAAGCGTTGCAAACGGCACCATCTGAAGCCGTTCTGTCTCTTCCATCGGAATTCTGTCATAAAAGAACAGTCCATAAACAATCAGCCCAATATATACTACATAGAAAAAAATAGTTGCCCTGCGGTAAAATACAGGAAAATATAAGAAAGCCGTATTCCCTCGCGTCCATGCAGCAATCACAGCATAGCATACTGTTAAAAACCAAAAAAGAAACGCCATCAAAAACAGCGTCCTGCTCTGCGGCAGGTATGGAATCTGCGAAGCCGATGCCAAAATACCCATTGTCCCCGAAAATACGCACGGAATCAGCAAATAGGCAAACAGCTCTGTCAGTTCTCCTGTCATAAGCTGCACGATGCCGCAGCCTAAGAGAATACAGACAGCTGACAGAAGAATCCCAAGCAAGCCTGTTTCAAGTAAATAACAGATGCCATAGCAAAGCGCCGTTACGCATATTCCTGTAATCACAATCCATGTGGTTTTGCCTTCATAACTTTGGTTCCCAAGTATATTTCTCTGATTCATAACGTTCCTCCATAAGACATCTCATCCCTACGTACTATATTATAACTATATAGGATAGCTTGAATTCTGTCAATTCTTAACCGCCAAATCTACTATTTTTATACACACATATTCCTATTTTTCATAAGATAGACTATAGGTGAAACAGCAGCAGCCCAAAAGACACAGGGCTTTCTTTATGGCACTCTCTGCATGCATAAAGAAACCGCCGCATTACGTGTCCTCAGGACTGCTGCCGAACTGAAAAAGGAGGTAAAACACTATGAATAACTGCAGGCAGCCATATTACCGCAATCCCGGGCCTTGTAACAATGGCCGTCCGGCTGTAGAACCGTCCCGCTGCGGCTGTCAAAATATTGCAACTGTAGAACCATCCTGCTCCTGCCAGCCAATGCCACCAACCGATTGCAACTGTGAGCGCAGCGATATGCCAGACTTTGCGCTCGGAATGGCATATGTCCCTTGGCAGCCTTGGTGCAATCTGTATGGCATCGAACAGGCACTTTGGAAAGGAACTTTATTCCAAGACCTTGATTTAGACTTTATGGGAAGGAGATGTAACTAAGATGGCAGTAAACCGCACAGAACTTATTGAAAGAATCAACAAAGTCAGCTTTGTCATGGATGATACTCGTCTTTTCTTAGATACACATCCTTGCAATAAAGAGGCTTTGGCCCTTTACAAAGAAATGGCGCGCACAAGAGAGGCACTGGTACGTGAATATAGTGAATGCTTTGGCCCATTAAGCTCTTATGATACGTTTGAAGGTTCGGAGTGGAAATGGGCAGAGACTCCGCAGCCTTGGGAAGGATGGTGTTAGTATATGTGGACATACGAAAAAAGATTACAGTATCCGGTCAACATTAAAACGACCAATCCAAAACTTGCTATGGTAATCATTTCCCAGTTCGGCGGTCCGGACGGCGAGCTTGCGGCTTCCCAGCGTTATCTTTCTCAGCGCTATGCAATGCCGTACCGCAATGTTGCAGGGCTGCTTACCGATATTGGAACCGAAGAACTGGCTCATATGGAAATTGTCTGTGCCATTGTGCATCAGCTGACAAGAAACCTGACTGCAGAGCAGATAGAAGGCACTCCATTTGCAAATTACTATGTGGACCATACACTTGGATTGTGGCCGCAGGCAGCAGGCGGCGTACCATTCTCCGCAACGGTATTCCAGTCGAAAGGCGACCCGATTACGGACTTAACCGAAGACATGGCAGCAGAGCAAAAGGCTCGTACAACCTATGACAACATCCTGCGTCTTGTGCATGATTCTGATGTCTGTGACCCAATCCGCTTTTTAAGAGAACGTGAAATCGTTCACTTCCAGCGGTTCGGCGAAGGACTCCGCACCGTTCAGGATCACCTTGACAGCAAGAACTACTATGCTATCAACCCTGCCTTTGATAAATAGGCGGCATTAAAAAATAAAGTACTTCGCGTAGAGCTTGATGGTGTAGTCTAACAGGCAGGTCTTCATTCACACCTTTAAGCTCTATGCTATTTTGACAGCATCATTTTCCAAGTAATGGTATGATGCTTTTTTTAATGCAGGTTTTATAAAAAGCAGTTGCAAAAATCCGTAAAATTTCTTATTATGAATTTAGCGTCACTATACCACGTCAAATAAAAGGAGGAGGCAACAAATGGGATACAAAACAAAAAAGACAACACTTATGAAAGCGGTTTCCGAATTAAAGCCAACCGATTATTCCAAAGAACCGGAACTGGACCATATCTATCAGAGGCTTTCTAACGGCAGAAAGCAGTTTGCTGAAATTCTGGAGAAAAACATCAACGCAGTGATGCAAATCAGCTCTCTTGACTTGACAATGCAATATCAGACAGAAAAAATTATGGATATATCCAACAGCGTAGCCAGAGCAACCGAAACTATTTTTGGCAGCTCCGGCAATTCTTCTGGTACTTCAAACAACCAGCATGAAGAACTGACACATACCATTATACATGCTTCCGAAGAGACTGCAGAGGTCTACAAAAAGATAGAAATCAGCCAGAATGAGCTGACTACAATCAAAGACCTTTCTACACAGGCAATCGTCATTTCGCAAGAGATGCAGCAGGATTTGGATTACTTATTTCAGATAATCAACCGCATGAATGATGTGATTACCGGCATTAACACCATCTCTCTTCAGACAAACCTTCTGGCTTTAAACGCTTCCATCGAAGCAAGCAGGGCAGGTACAGCCGGCAGGGGCTTTGCCGTTGTTGCCAATGAAATCCGCAGCCTTGCAGGCGAAACCCAGAAGCTGACAGACAGCATGGGCGAGTTTGTCGAAAATATTAAAAACGCTTCACAAAAGAGTGTTTCCAGCGTTAACAGCACGATTGACGCCCTTGATACTATGACCCAAAAAATCGGGAATGTATGGGAACTGAATGATGAAAACCAGAAACATATCGCTATGATTAACGATTCCATGAGTTCCATTTCTGCTGTCAGCGAAGAACTTAGCAGCTCTATGGCACAGATGGAGGACCAGCTCCGAAGCAGCACCGACTTTATGCAGAATGTCAGCAATGATTTGAAAACAGCAACGAAGCCTGTCGTAGAGATAGAAAAGACTCTGGATGATACAATACGGCAGATGGGTTCCATGACCGACGATGCTTTCTTCCATCTCGAAAACCGGGAATTTGCAAAGTATGTAAGCAACGCCATCTCCGCCCATCGCTCATGGCTCAGTAACTTGCAGAAAATGGCGCTGTCACATACTATTATTCCTTTACAGCTTAACTCTTCCAAATGTGGCTTTGGACATTTCTATTATTCCATGACACCAAAAATGCCGGAAATGCTTCCTATTTGGACGAAATTGGGCGATAAGCACAAGCACTTCCACCAATTTGGTGCTGATGTTGTCAACGCCATCCAAAGCGCTGACTATTTAAAAGCAGAACAGCTGTATCAAGATGCGGAACATTATTCCAAAGACTTGATTGCAGATTTGGAAAAACTTCTGCAGCTTGCTAGCCGTTAAAAAAATTCGTCCTATTTTTTGCTTTCCCAATATTTTTGTTCAGGCAGATAAAACTTTTCTATATCATTGTAGTTCATCTGTGCCTCAAAGTGATCGCCAAGCACATACGGAGCAGACATACTGAATACAATTCCGTCCGGCTTCAAAAAGTACGTCAAATTTCCTTCTATGGAAAAAGGGGAGGCTATTTGGTATTCTGAATTCTGCTGCTTTAGCAGTTCTGCAAAATCTATATCGTCATAGGAAGTTTTTGGGGCTGTCGGAACATATGCCTTTTCAAAAAAGACAGCCTCAAACTCCTGACTGGCAGAATACAGACAATTTGTCGGATGCGCCCCCCCTTCCATATAACTCGAACCCCAAAAAACAACACCAAAACCACGGAAAACCAGCAAACTGCTTCCTCCTGCTTTATGGATAAATGCGACGCTTCCCTTTGCAGTTTCTCCTTTTTTAAGCTCACACTTATGGATTGATTCATCCAAATATGCCGTAAGATTAGTAGAATTGCTGCCGTCATCCACCAAGGAAAATGCCTGAAATCCCTATGGGTGAGGTCGCAGAGTCGAGAAGGATATGTCGGGGACTATTACGAGATTGAGGAAAATGCGGAACACATTTATATCGGAAATCATATAACCCCATTCCTCCGAAGCCACATCCTCTATGTCTGTATGCAGTTTCAAACCATATTTGTCCGCAATTTCATCTAGCTTTTCTCCCATTTCATAAGAATAAAAATCATACAAGAACAAAAAATCTGCAACAAAAATAAGATAATAATGCAGAGTATCAAAACAGCCAAGGCAAGATACATCCCAGTGACACCGGCCATATCGCGCAAAAAAGCCGCCCTGTTTTCAGGAACGGCTTTCTGTGTAATATGATTGTTTGAATCTTTTTTCTTACATTTTTTATCAAAAATCATACTTTGCTGCAAGCTGTGCCGGTGGTATGCGAAGCAGGCGCGCCGCCGGAAGCAGGGATGCTGCAAGGTGGAAGCAGATTACGGCAAGATAGGAAAATACCGCTGCTTCAAATGGAAGAATCATAGAAAATGAAATCGATGGGAGTGCTGTCAGTGCCGTCACAATTCCCCAAGTGACAAAAACTACCGGAAGCGAACTAACAGCAGACAGGCAAATACTCTCCAATGCCAAGATCGCAAGTGTCCTGCTTTTTGGCACTCCCAGCATACGGTATACGGCAAAAAACTCCATTCTCTCCTGCTGTCTGGCCTTCAAAAGAAACGCAAGCAGAATCGCCGAAATAAGCAGGATGGTCGCCGTTACAATTGTCCTCGTATTAAGCCTCTCTGCAACCGCAGCCTGATAAGCTGCCATATAATCTGTGTAGTGGTCTGTCACATCAAGCCGAATCACTCCTTTTAACTCTTGCGGAAGTTCCCCAAGCAAAAATTTTTTCAATGCCCCTTTGTTCTCTGAACAGATATAAAACTGACGAGTTGTAGAAACCATCGCTCTGGCAATCGCCTCATATTGGTCATCAGCAATGATATATTTTGCATAAATATCTTTGTCGGTGAGTCCTGCAATACGGTAACGCAGCCTGCCTGCTACATTGATATAAGCTCCGACCCTCTGCGCTCCGGCATTTGGCCCGGCATACACCTCTCCCTCCGCAAGCGTAAGCTCATC